>CAZVXR010000220.1:0-11795 GCA_964630865.1 uncultured Pirellulales bacterium
TAGTAAACCGGCGCCGTAGGAAGAGTGGTCAGCGTGAATCTTTGTTTCAAGCTCCCATGCTTTTTTGGATACCTCAATTGCTTTGTCGATATCGCCGGCGGCATAAAGCGCCATCCCGAATACCCCGCCGACAAGGCCGCCAACCAGCAGGGTATGAAAGTGCCAAAGCTGATGTACAGGCCAACCCGGCGCGATAGCACTATCGGCAAGGACCTCTACATCAATCAGGACATTGGCTGTCGTAAGGACAACAATATCGAGCCTGCCGCGACTAATCAATCCCGGCAAAGCACTTAATCCAAAATGATACGGCGTAAAAGGCATAACTCCGCTTTCGTAAAACTTCATCATCGCCAGCCCAGCAAAACTTTTGCTTTTCAGAATGCGTTTGGGCTGGTATTATACACGGAGTTGAAAATAGTATAAAGGATTTATCGGAGGTATAATTATGGTTATCACGTATGTACAGCGAGGGTGGATTTGTTTGGCGGTTTTGGGGTTGGCTTTTTCGCCTTGTTTAGCGGCAGACGCGGTCGACACAGCCGCCAAAGCGGCGGAAGTTGCCAGCAGCATTCAGCAGGGGCTTGATCCGATTCTTACTGCGGTCAACGAGCAAAAACGCCCCACGAAAGCGGAACTGGCTGCGTGGCAAAAATGGCTGATGGATTCAAGACGGTATGTCCAGAAAATGGAGCCAGCACAGCAATCCCAGTATTTCCTGTTTGATGCGTGGGTTTCCTATTTCAATGGCAATGTCGAAATGGCGCATAAAAACGCGGTCCTGGCATGGAACAAAGATCAGACCAGCAGCGACGCTTTGCTGACTCAAATTACAATGTCTCTTGTGATGAACAAAAAGCCGATGCTGCCGCGTCCGCCAAAACCCCAGAAGGCCAATCACAATCAAGATTCCGCCGTGCCGGGAGGAATGCCCGGTGGAATGCCAATGGACTTGGGAACTCAGGATTTCACTCAGATGATGCAGCAGGGAAAGTTGACATTTGACTACAAAATGCTTTTGCTTGGCGCTGTCGGCAAGAAATTAGACTCACAAAACTTAGACTGTTTCAATGGGACAACATTGAGCTATCAGTCGGGGCAAGAGGCCATCTGCATCCTTGCCTGGCGGAATTACGAACCTAACGAAGTGGTGAGCGAACCGGATACTTCCGATGGTCCGTCAGCGATGCCCATGATGCCGGGGATGCCCGGAATGCCGGGAATGGGCGAACAGGGACAAACGAATACCGAAAGCGGCGGAGCAACCGAGGCATTTGCAAAATTGTTTCAGCAAGGGCTGGCAGGCGGACAAGTGAAATTTGTAGGGCTGAATCTGGACCTGGCCGAGCATAAGAAAGATATTATCGACTACCTTATCAAGACCCCGTCGCCCTGGGCGCAGGTGATGGCTGTCGAACAAAAACAAAAACTGCCCGCTGAGGTCAACAAGGTCCGTCCGGGTATGATAATTCTGCTGATGGCAGATAAATCCGGCACCATTCGTTACGCCGGCCCGGCGACAGGATTTATCGCGCCGATGCTGCTGGGTGGACTTACCTCCGTAAAAATTGAAAACAATAGCAATGCCAGTTCCGGCAATTCGGCTCCGGCGGCAGACGTCAATTCGCAGCCAGAGCCTGCTGCCAAGCCAGTCGTACCGCCGGTGTCCGCGGCTCCATCTGTCGTAGCGCCAACGGCTCAGTATAAGGAGCTATCCGAGGAAGAACAGATTCGCGCTGAACAATTGCTCGGCCCAACGCGCGACCTGTTTATGAAAACGGGCAAAAAACATATCACAACCTACAAAAACGGCGTCGAAATGTGCCGCAAGGTGATGCGGGATTTCCCCGATACCAAATATGCTGAGGAAGCTCGTATGCTCTTGCGGCAGGTGCCGGAAAATCAGCGGGAACGGTATGGGATTACAGATCAGGAACTGGGACTATAGCCATTATAAAATTCGAATTCTAAAAGGAACTTTCAAGACAGGGACGGTATGAAAAAACAACAACGTGTGCTCGAATCTCCTTCGCTGTCTGTGTCCGCACAGAGTCTGCCGGAGGCGTGGGAAAAGGCAGTGCTGGCAGTATGGGATAACGGACTGGAGATCAAAACTCAATATGATAAGCCCAATGACCCGCCGAGCCGGGACGCGACGGTGATGATTACGGTCGCCGATCCATTTGCTGAGCCGCGGATTCACAAAAATTTCCCGGGCGGACCGGAAGAGCTTGAGGCGTATCGGCAGGAAGTGGTCGACGGCATTCACGACCACTGGGTCGATCCGGTTGCGGGAAAATGGACTTATACCTACCACCAGCGCATGTTTGCGTATCAGCCGGTGGAGAACCTGCGTGACCCCTACAGCCCCAAGCCGCTTTTGCCGGTTAATCAAATACAATACATTATTGATTCGCTGGCTGACTGTACGCATACGCGGCGTGCTCAGGCGATTACCTGGATGCCGACCGCCGACCCGCAGACGGATGACCCTCCGTGTCTTCAGCGGATTTGGTGCAGGCTGGTCGAACAGACGGATGGGTCTTTTTCGCTAAACATGAACACGCACTGGCGCAGCCGGGATTTGTACAAGGCGTGGTTTATGAACGCTTATGCGCTGACGGATTTGCAGGCGACGATGGCCGCCAAAATCGCGGCGAAAATCGGCAAACCGGTTCGTGTCGGGCGGTATGTGGATATCAGCGATTCGCTTCATATCTACGGGTCGTATTTTCATGATGCCAAAGCCGAGGTGGAAAAGATGAGGAAGTCGTCCTTTTCCGAGCGGGCCTGGGAAAGCACCCATCCGGCGTTTGAAATGATGACCGGTGAGGCAAAAGCGAAACTGGCGCAGGACCCGGATTGGTACGCGAAAGCCAGAGGATAAATAGATTTCATAAAAAGGCGGCCGTACTGGAAGTGAAAGATCAATTGCTTAAAAAATAATATCCTGAGATTTATTGAGTAGTTCTTGTGTACGATTATGTTCGATTAATACTTCCAAGAGTTGATGTTATTCAAATGCTCGAAGCTTTAAATGAGCGAATGAACAGTTGGAAAGCTACTCAACAATATTTGGAAAGTAGTTTACGGATTAGGCCAATATGATTGAGAAGTGTTCTAATTGTCATGAGGCACAGGCTATTGCAGATCACTATCAATATCTTATCGATACAATTATTAAACAGATCGATAGCCAAGAAGTACTGAACAACCCATAATTTCACAGTTTTGTCGAGTTGAAATGCTTCCATGAAACGAGATTATTATTCTAACCAAATCGCTGGTTTCTTAAAATCATCACCAGAAGAAATTCTTGGTCAATTAGCATTAAACAATGATTTCTCTTTAGAACAAAATCAGCGGAATGCATGGTTAGCTGAAATCAATATCTTGCAAGCCTCTCTATCCTCTTATCAAGGTGTGATCTATTTTGAATACTCAATTCCTCGCATGGGACGACGAATTGATGTAGTAGTGTTAATTGGACCTGTGATTTTTGTTTTTGAGTTCAAAGTTGGCGAAGATACATTTACTTCATATGCTAAAGATCAAGTGCTGGATTATGCTTTAGATTTAAAAAACTTCCATGAATCAAGCCATGAGCATTATATTGCACCAATACTAATTGCAACTGAGGCCAAGAAAGTCATTCCTGTTATAGCTGTAACACCACAAAACGATAAGACTTTCTTCCCAATTACAACAAATACTGAACACCTCAAAGATGTAATTGATAAAGTGCTGTCATTTGTTGAGGGCGATGATATAGATAATTCAATATGGGAGTCAGGGCGGTATTGTCCAACTCCAACAATCATTGAAGCGGCAATGGCTCTCTATAATGGCCATTCAGTGAGTGATATTTCACGCAACGACGCCAGCGCTATCAACTTGAGCCAAACATCTGACGTAATTGATCATATTATTCAACACTCAAAAGAAAATTCCTGTAAATCTATTTGTTTTGTGACCGGAGTACCCGGTGCCGGAAAAACTTTGGTGGGGCTCAATATTGCAACAAAGCATTTTGATAAATCCAATGACCTTTACAGTGTTTTTCTGTCGGGTAATGGTCCCCTTGTTGCCATCCTCCGCGAAGCCTTGGCCCGTGATAAAGTGCGACATGCAAAAGAGCAAGGGATTAAGGCTAAAAAAGGGGAGGTAATGAGTAAAGTCAAATTGTTTGTCCAAAACGTTCATCATTTTAGGGATGAATGTCTTATTGATTTGGGGTCACCGCCGATTGAACATGTGGTCTTGTTTGACGAGGCGCAACGTGCTTGGACGGTTCAACAGACTACTAATTTTATGAAGCAAAAAAAGAGGGTAATAAATTTTGATAAATCTGAGCCTGAGTTTTTAATTTCCTGTCTTGACCGACATTCAGACTGGGCGGTTATTGTATGCCTTGTTGGTGGAGGACAGGAAATCAATACTGGAGAGGCTGGAATCAGTGAGTGGATAGAATCATTGAATAGGTCTTTTCCTGACTGGCAAGTTTATGTATCCCCACGCCTTAATGACAGTGAGTATGGGTCTGGTTCCGTGTTGAAAAATATTGAATCTCGCCCGAATGTCAAGTTAAAAGATGAATTACACCTTGCCGTTTCGATGCGTTCTTTTCGTGCTGAAAATGTTTCTTTATTGGTCAAGCAATTGCTGGATTGTAATGTGGATGAAGCACGAAATACACATGAAAAGGTGCAGGAAAAATACCCTATCGTTATCACCCGCGATTTCAGCAAAGCAAAACAATGGATAAGAACACAAGCCCGGGGTTCAGAACGTTATGGGATTGTGGTTTCTTCGCAAGCTGAACGTCTCAAGCCCCATGCCATTGATGTTAAATCTCCTATGGATCCAATTCACTGGTTTTTGAATGGCAAGGAAGATGTACGATCGTCCTATTATCTTGAAGATGTTGCAACAGAATTTCATGTTCAAGGATTAGAGCTTGATTGGGTATGTGTAACATGGGATGCAGATTTAAGATTTTCTCCCAAAGGCTGGGAGCATTGGTCTTTCTGTGGAGATCGCTGGAACCGGATCAAAAAAGAGGAACGAAAAAAGTATCTGAAGAATGCATATCGTGTCCTTCTAACCCGAGCTCGACAAGGCATGGTTATAGTTATACCTCCGGGCGATTTTGAAGATGCAACGCGTACTCCTGATTTATACAATCCTACATTTGAATACTTACAGGAAATAGGATTTCGAGATATTTAGCTTTCTTTCTGACCGGAAAATGAGTCTGGTAAAACTAAAAAAACTCGGCTGACAAGTTTTAATTGTGTGGGAATGTCAGATAAAAAAGATTCCTATTTTGACACAGAAAGTAAATACATTTCTGTTTTTTAATAGATCAATATCTTAGTCAAAAGGATGAATTGAAATGATGAAGAATAAGCTCTACGTTATTTGCCGAATAGTTTTCGTTTGCCTGTTTGGGTGTTCGGTATCGGTTTACGCATTCGACTATGCGATGGCCAAGGGCGACGCCAAAGATATTCGGTTTTATCAATTGCCGCCGAAGAATTTGAGGCTTATTCAGCCATCCGGCATAGAAATACGGAATATCATTCTGTGTATCGGCGATGGAATGGGAGTCAACCAGATTGCGATGGCGCGGCAAAAAGCCATTGGACTGGATGGCAAACTCTGGATGGAGACGCTGCCGATCGCGGGCTTGGTGCGAACGTTTTCCGCCGATAGCGCCATCACAGACTCCGCGGCGGCGGCAACGGCGATGGCCTGCGGCGTTAAAACCAACAACGGTGTTCTGGGTATCGGAGCTGACGACAAAGTCTACGCCAGCATTCTCGAATTGCTTGCCAAAAAAGGGTTTCGTACCGGTCTGGTCGCAACATCAACCATTACCCATGCCACGCCCGCAGGTTTTGCATCTCATGTTCTTTCGCGCGGCAGTGAAAACGAAATTGCCGAACAGATGCTCAAACATCGGATTGATATTCTATTCGGCGGCGGGCGGCAGCACTGGCTGCCGGCCGGCATAAAAAAAGGCAAGCGTGACGACGGCAAGATTTTGCTCGAATTAGCAAGACGTCAAGGCTATTGTATTATTGAAACAAAAGCCGAGATGGAAAAATTGACCTACGGGCCGGTTATCGGGTTGTTTAATGATGAGGCGCTGACGACGTTTGAGCCGGAGCCGATGCTTTCAGAGATGGCGGCAAAAGCCATCTCGCTGCTCAATACCAAGGGAGAGGATTTCTCGCCGCAACCGAAATTTTTTCTGATGATTGAAGGCAGCCAGATTGATTGGGCCGGACACGCCAACGATACGAATAACAGCATCCGCCAGACACTGCTGTTTGATATGGCGGTCAAGGCGGCGATTGATTTTGCCCGCCAGGATCGACAGACGCTTTTGATCATCACGGCAGATCATGAGACAGGCGGCTTGCTGATGATGAAAGATAAGCTCGATGCGAAAAAAAACTATCCGGAATGGAAGATTGACGATCACACCGGCGCCGATGTACCTTTGTTTGCTTTCGGGCCCGGCGCCGCTGAATTTGCCGGGGTACAGGATAATACCGATATTCCATGTAAAATCGCCGAACTGCTGTCGCTGGGCGTGTTTCCCCGGTTGCTTATAGGTGATGAAATCGAATCGCCGCGCGGTAAGTCCCGTTAATCCGGCTGCCTTCCACCACTTGCGGAGCATAGGTTTCATTACGCGGCTGAAGACGAACCTTGCCATCCGTTTCAAAAAAGACCCGCTTAAACGTACTTTCGTGGGGCTGGCTGAACCGTATAAAACAATCATCGCCGCTCTGGACATCGGCAGCCGGCGAGAAAACAATGATATCGCCTTCGGAGAATTTCGGCTCCATCGAGTCGCCGACGACACGAACGGCAAATGCATTGGGGTCATGTAAATCTGGACACCGCACATAATCCTGCGCGATACCAACCGGATATCCCAGATCGTCAAAATCCGCCGGATACCCCGCTGAAACACGATTAATTACCGGCACAAGCTGCCCGGCTTTAAGGTCTTGAATATTTTCTTCGGTCTGCAAATCAAACTCTTTAAGCAAATCGCCCAATTTAACGGAATCCACCCGATGCTCGGAAATCCGCTTGAAAAGCTGTTTGTATCTTCGGTTTTCGGCATCAATGCTTTCAAAATCGCAGCGAATATCGCTCGGCATGCGTTCCATGTGGGCTAAATGCAGCAATTGCCCCGGAGCAAATCGCAAATACGATTCGATTTTCAGCAAGAGCTCATCACTGGGCGGATTTTTGACTCGCCCGGTTTCTACCGTGGAAAGATAGGGTTTGGAAAACCCCGAATAGGAAGCAACCTCATCGAGGGTTAGCCCCAACTCTTCACGTCGATCTCGGATAATCTGACCTAATGACATGTTATGTATTATAGATGATCAAAGAACAAATACAAGTGGATATTTGCTATTTTATGAACAAAATCTGTAAATTTAGGCTTTTTGTCTCAAAAAAGCAGAAAATTTCCTTGTTTATTTGGATTATCGGGCGTTTGGACAGATAGTTCTTTGGCCCTGAGGTAGCTTTTTGATTTGATAGCAATGCCCCCTTCGGCTATAACAGAAAGAAAGACAAGACACAGGATGACCCGAAATGCTCAAGACAAAAAAACCGAATACAAAACATCTGCCCAGAGGCCTTGAAATACTCTATGCGGATGATGATATTCTTGTTGTTGATAAACCTGCAGGGCTGCTTACGGTCGGAACGGATACCAACCGCTCTAAGACAGTCTATTACTGCCTGACCGATTTTGTCCGCAAGGGCAACCCAAAATCGCGACACCGGATTTTCATTGTCCACAGACTCGACCGGGACACGTCCGGCGTTATCGTCTTTGCGAAAAATGAAGCGGCAAAGTTTGAATTGCAAGCCACGTGGGAAAACACGGACAAGAAATATCTCGCTGTGGTTCATGGCCAGCTTGCCAAAAAGCAGGATACCATCACATCCTATCTGGCCGAAAATAAGATGTTCAAAGTCTATTCAACAGATGACACGACTAAAGGCAAACTGGCGCGCACCGAGTACAAGGTACTTAAAGAGGCCCGGCATGTCAGCTTGCTTGAAATTACACTGCTAACCGGCCGGAAAAATCAAATCCGCGTACATCTTTCCGATATTGGACATCCGATTGTTGGAGATAAAAAATACGGAAAACCCAAAGACCCACACAAACGTATGATGCTGCATGCCAACTCGATTACATTCAAACACCCCGCTACCGGCAAACAGATGACCTTTGAAACCCAAACTCCCAGCGATTTTAAGCGACTGCTCAAAACTCCGGCAGAGATTGACGCCGATGATGAATAAAACATTATGCCTGGCAGCATTGGGTGGATACTTGGTTTTGTTAACCGGCTGCGTTTCGACTCACATTAGTACCACCAGGCTCTCAGAACAAGACCAGGCAAAGGTCATGCGGATACTTGAGAAATTAGACCCGATTATCACAGACCGACGAAGCAAAGGCGATATTGTGACGCTGACATCGAAAGAATTGTACGCCCCGCTAAACGATCAGGAGCGGACATTTTTGCGGCAAATCGAACACCTTGATACCGCTTCATTAGATTTAACCATTCCGTATCAGAAAATACCGCAAACACCACCTCAGCTTGTCGCCATCAAAGATCAAATCATAACGATACCCGACGGTTCGCAGAAAATCCCGACACAGTTTCTGCCCAAAGCGGCCTATGATGCCTATCTGTCGATGTCAGCGGCGATGAAAAAGGACCTCGGCAAGACGGTGTATGTCGAGTCCGGTTATCGGTCGGCGGCCTACCAACTCTATCTATTTTTATTCTATCTCCAGAATCATGATTATTCGATTCGGGAAACTACCCGCTTTGTCGCCTGGCCGGGGTATAGCGAACACGGCAGCCCGGAACATCAGGCGATTGATTTGGTCAACGAGCAGGGCATCGACGGGCAGAACAATCCCGCCGAATTTGAGGCGCTGGAAGAATATCAATGGCTGCTTAAAAATGCCGCCGGATATGGCTTTGAGTTGTCCTATCCCCGCAACACCCAAATGGCTTTCGAGCCGTGGCACTGGCGATTTAACCCGAAATTGATTCGTCAAGAGCTTAACAGGAACAGATGATTATTCGTATCTGAGTTATGCATTATTTTATCCGCCGTAATTTTGATTGGGAGCACGATGTTCAGTAAACGATTTTTGAACCTCCTATTTGTCGGGTGTCTATCGGCCGCATCATGGGGATTGCAATATAATCTCGATGAGGCGCTGGGGACTGATCCGAATGATATTACCTATATCGCCGGAGATGCTAATGGTTTTTCGCCACATCCGCCGGAAATGACAATTGCGGCCATCGAGTTCCCACGGTCAGTCAACTGGTTTGCCACGGCGACGGTTATTGCGCCAAACTATGTTATTACCGCTGCACATTGGAAAACGATATTAAAGAGCGATTATCCCAATTGGCCGCTGGGGTACAAATTGAAACGTCTGGGCGGTCAGACGCTGACTACGGAATATATGATTGTCGATGAGCAGCATCATTTTGGCAATGATGTTATGGTCTGCCGGATTAAAAAGACCAACCCGACGGATCCCAATTTTAACCCCGCAACCTGGCGAAAGCTAAGCGATCCGAACTTTGCCGCGATCGCCGAAATATACGATGGCAATGATGAGGCGGGCAGGGCGGTTACGATTGGCTGTTTCGGCAAGATTGAAAAATACAACAAACCCTGGTGCGAATGTACGCCGGAAGAACGTAATAGCAAAATCAAACGGGTAAAAATTCCCGGCACGCTGCATTGGGGGAGGAATGTGATTGATATTATGACTCCGCCGACGGCCAAGTCGCCGATGATCGGCTTTCGCTACGACCCTATTGGCAGCCCCAGGTATGTCCAGTTTGAAGCCTGCGGCACAGAAGGCAACTCCGGTTCGCCCTGGTTTATTCAGGATGGAGAGGGCAGCTGGAAATTGGCGGGCTTTTTCACCTCATGTACTACGGGTCCGCGGCTTAGCGGCAATCGCGACCTGATTGCCGCGATGATTGCGTATATGGACAAACAATAGCAGTCTTGGGGGCTTAAGAGGCGATTGACTTTGCAGGCTTTTGGGTGGCTCCATTAACCAGCTTGATCAATTGATCCACAATTTGGTTTATGGAGTTGACTTGGGCGGATAACTCTTCTGAAGCGCTGGCGGACTGTTCTGCGTTGGCTGCGTTTTGCTGCGTAACCTTGTCCATCTGGGAGACGGCGGTGTTAATCTGGCCGACGCCCTGAGCCTGTTCTTTGCTGGCAGCTGCAATCTCGCCAACCAAATCTGTTGTTTTAGCGACCGACTGTACAATTTCATCCAGCGCCGTTTTGACTTCGCCGCAAATGTGTACGCCATTGCGTGAATTATTGACTGATTGTTCGATCAGATTGGATGTATTTTTGGCCGCTTCCGCTGAACGCATTGCCAGATTGCGGACTTCTTCGGCCACAACAGCGAAACCTTTACCTGCTTCGCCGGCGCGAGCAGCCTCGACAGCCGCATTCAGAGCCAACAGATTCGTCTGGAACGCGATTTCATCGATGGTTTTGACGATCTTGGCGGTTTGATCGGATGATTTCTGGATGTCGTTGATGGCTTGGGCCATTCGGTTCATCGCTTTCGAGCCGTTATCGGCGACTTTTCTGGTTTCGCCGGCCAGCGTATTGGCCTGTGAGGCATTTTCAGCGCTTTGTCTGGTCATTGAGGACATTTGCTCCAGACTGGAACTGGTTTCCTCCAGTCCGGCAGCCTGTTCAGTGGCGCCCTGAGCCAGCGATTGCGAAGCACAAGAAATTTCCTTTGATGCCGAACCAACCTGCTCAGCGCTGCCTTTAAGCGATGCGATAATTTTATTGATTGAACGAGCGATGGATTTTATGATCAGTGTAGACATAAGCACAAACAATGCCACCGTTACAATCACGACCGAAGCGACGAGGGTCATTGCGGTTGTTTTTTTGGATTGCGTCAGGGCATTGATCTGCAGGAGTATTTGATCGGTGATATCGATAATATTTTTGCCTTCATTATCCAACTGCCTGACCAATTCATTCTGTTTTTGGCCTAACGAGAGCGATTGTTCAATCATCCCCAGAAAGGTTTGCAGCGAGGTTTTGACGACATCGGCGCTGTCCTGAAATTGCTTATTGTCCATCGAGATAAAAAATTCTTTCAGTGTTGAAATGTTGGTTGCGGCGTTGCCGCCCGAAAGCTGTTTAAATTGTTCGATATACTCGGTGTTTCCGGTTGTCAAAAACTGGTTTTGGAGATTTTGGAGCTGGAGAAAGACGATTTTGCAATCGCGAGTCAGATTTAGTACGCTGCGTTCATTTTCACTGATTTCCTCTCCATCCATCTGCAGCGCTGCTTGTTTTTGAATAATTGAGTCTTCTATTCCGCCAAGATGGGTTAGCGAATCTTGTAATGGCTTGGCTATCTTTTGTTTGAGGTCCTGATGTTTCTTATAGACCGAAACAACCTGCTGGAAGTATCCCTGGTATTGATCATACGATTTGACGATCTGGTCTATGTGCGACTTGGAATTGCCTTCCAACTCAACTGCGGATTCAGATAAGGCCTGGATGCGAATCAAGACCTCTTTGGCGGTTATCTGAAACTGCTGCTCCAGATCATCGGTAAAGAATTGCAGATACCTTTTTTCCACAAGACGATTTTCTTCGACCTGTCTGGCGGTATTTTGCAGGACATCCTTAAGACGTCCATTTTTTTC
>CAZVXR010000221.1:0-17742 GCA_964630865.1 uncultured Pirellulales bacterium
TTTGGAAACAGTTCGGCATGGTGGCTGTGCTGGTGTGCTCGTCCGGAGTTTGGGCGGCGATTACGGATAGCTTTGAAAGTGGGTTAAGTGATTGGACAGCGACCGGTCAGGTACAGACAGTGACAGAAGAGCTCGCTCGGAATTCCGGGCTGAGCGGCTTTTGGTATCCAACGGATGGCAGTTATTTTGCCTCATTGTGGAGTACCGATAGCGACCAGTTCCAAAACGCCGAATTGAGTCGTAGTTTCGATGGCGTTGCCGGTGAGACACTCAGTTTTGACTACTATTTTGACCTGAATGATGGTGATGCTGGTGGGCCGGAAGCACCGGTTTCAAATTCAGATTGGGCCAAAGCTGAACTGTCCGGTGTCACGCTGTTTGAGGCTTACAGCCTCACTGGCGGCTGGCAGACTCTGTCTTATGTACTACCGGAAACCAAGACCTATCAGCTGATTTTTAGCGCGAATGACATGGATGGAACCTTTGAGTCTGTGTTAGGCGTAGACAGATTTAGCGTCGGGGATGTTTCCGTTGTTCCCGCACCCGGTGCGATAGCATTGGCTTCGATTGGTGTAATGATGGTTCAGTGGTTGCGACGGAAACGGGCGTTAGACTAAACTGAACACGCTTCAAAAAAGAGCCGCGGCAAACATCCGCGGCTCTTTTTTTGCAATCCCCATCCAAACTAAAATGGCAATGAAACACAAAAACCAGATTGATAAAACCGTAGAATGGCCGAATTAGAACAAAAAAGCCATTTTCTGTCTTGTTTTATTCTCCAAAAAGAGCTACACTGCTGTTACGCTTGTCATGAATCGTTTTTTGTTGCAGGAGAACCTATGAAAAACCGTTGGCTCATTGCCGCGTCGGCAGTCGGAATTCACATCTGTATCGGTTCCGTTTATGCCTGGAGCGTTGTCACTAACCCCTTGATCAGTCAATTTGGATGGGAACGATGGCAAATCTCGCTTGCATTCAGCATTGCGATTTTCTTTCTTGGAACGTCGGCGGCCGCATTTGGCCGTTTTGTCGAAATCAGAGGCCCGCGGGCTTCAGGCACGCTTTCAGCGCTATGTTTTGGCTTTGGTGTTACAGGCGCAGGTCTGGCAATCAGGATGGGAAATCTGCCCCTTCTGTATCTAACGTATGGCGCCCTCGGCGGCATTGGGCTTGGCATCGGTTATATCGCTCCGGTCTCGACGCTCATTAAATGGTTTCCCGACAAGCGAGGATTGGCAACCGGAATGGCTATTATGGGCTTTGGCTTCGCGGCGCTCCTCAGCAGCCCGATAATGCAGATGCTGATTCAAAAGGTCGGCATCTCAAATATGTTTTTTATACTGGGACCGATTTATATGACGATAATGCTCTGTTCGGCTCAATACCTCTCGCCACCGCCCAAAGGCTGGACGCCGGCCGGTTTTCATGACAGTATCGCTTCAGGCAAAAAAACGTTCAAAAAAGACCTTGCGATGCTCACCGCCAACGAATCGATCAAAACCCTGCGGTTCTATTATCTCTGGCTGATGCTGTGCATCAATATCACCTGCGGCATAGCGCTGCTTTCGGTCGCCTCGCCGCTTGCGCAGGAGGTAACCGGGATGACGGCGATGACGGCTGCGGCAATGGTCGGGTTAATGGGACTTTTTAATGGAATAGGACGTATCGGATGGTCGAGTCTGTCCGACCACCTCGGCAGGCCCGCGGTCTGGACCACTTTTTTTGTGATCGAAATCGCGGCGTATTTTCTTATCCCAGGAATCGCCAATACCCTGCTGTTTCAGGCAGTCGTATTTCTAATAATGACCTGCTATGGCGGCGCATTTGCATCAGTACCAGCGTATATCAGCGATATCTTCGGAACCAAACAGGTTTCGGCCATTCACGGATACATCCTGACCGCATGGTCAACCGCCGGCATCGTCGGACCGCTACTGGTCGCATGGGTGCGGGACGCCACCGGAAGCTATACGAAAACGCTGTATATCTTCGGCTGTTTATTTGTCGTAGCGCTGATCACGTCGCTCCTTATGATCGCCAATATCGTCAAGCTGCGTAAACAGCTCGACGTTAATCCACGCCCCGCATGCGATTGAAACCGCAATATCAATGCCCATTGAGTAAAAATGAGCATGGCTGGTTTTTGGGGGTTAAATTGAAAAAAGTCTTACTCAATTGGACAACCCAAACTACCTGATTACTTGCCCGCTGTCTGCTTATCGCGTTCGCGGCGACGAAGGATGACTTCTTCAGCCAGTTTCATCGGCACCGGAGCGTATCGGCTCATTTCCATTGAGAACGTCGCCATTCCTTTACTCTGGCTGCGTACAATCGTCGCATAGCCGAACATATTGGCCAGCGGCACCTCCGCCTGAACCACCGTAACATTGCCGCGATTATCGGCGCCCATAATAATTCCCCGACGGGAATTCAAATCGCCGACAATCGAACCTTGATATTCGGTAGGAGCCTCCACTTCCACCTTCATGATCGGCTCAAGCAGACATGGACGCGACTTGCGGAACGCTTCGATGAATGCGTCGCGGGCGGCAATACGGAACGCCATTTCGCTCGAGTCCACCGCATGGAATGAACCGTCGTCAAGGCACATTTTGCAGCCGACAATTTCATAACCGGCGATAGGCCCCTTTTTCATCGCCGCTTGAAAACCTTTGTTGACGGCAGGAATATATTCGCCCGGAATACGACCGCTGACGATGTTGTCCTCGAATTCATACGGATCTTCAGCATCCAAAGGCAGCGGAATCAGTCGGCCAACCACATGAGCGAACTGGCCGGAGCCGCCGGTTTGTTTCTTGTGCTTATAGTTGTATTCGGCTTCCACGGTCGGGGCTTCCCGGTAGCTGACATTGGGAGCGCCGACAACGACTTCGGCTTTGTATTCGCGCCGCATACGCTCGCAATATACGTCTAAGTGCAGCTCGCCCATTCCGGCGATAATCGTCTGCCCTGTTTCCGGATCCGTCGAAACACGGAACGTCGGGTCTTCTTTCATAAACCGGTTCAGCGCTTTGGCCATCTTTTCCTGATCGGCGTTGCTGGTAGGAGTAATCGACAAGCTAATCACCGGATCGGCAACGTAAATGCTCTCTAAGGAATAATTCAACCCCTCGCCGCAGATGGTATCGCCGCTGGCACAATCCAGACCCAGCAACGCGATAATATCGCCCGGCCCGGCGTCGGAAATATCCTCGCGGTCGTTGGCGTGCATCCGGACGATACGTCCGACACGCTGCATCTTGTTGGTACGGGCATTACGGTAATGCTGCCCTTTGGCAATGCGCCCCTGATAGACACGGGTATAGTTCAATTGTCCATAAGTCTCGTCGGTAATCTTGAAAATCATCGCTACCAGCGGCGATTCGGGATCGCTGGCAAGCGGCACTTCCGAACCCTCGTTGTCGTGGTCGCGGGCGAAACTGCACCGATCCAAAGGACTGGGCAGAAAATCGCATACGGCATCCATCAGTAATTGGATGCCTTTATTTTTGAATGCCGAGCCAAGCATCAGCGGCACGATCTCGCGGTTGATCGTCGCCTCGCGAATCGTCCGGCGAATGATCACGTCCTCAACCGGTTTATCTTCCAGAAGCAGACCCATCATCTCGTCATTAAACATACTCAACGCTTCGAGCATGTGATGGCGAGCGGTTTTGGCGGCCTCAGCGTACTGCGACGGAATCGGCTGGTACTCGATGTCTTCACCGTTATCGCCGAGAAAGGTTGCCGCTTGCATCTTAATCAGGTCGATTACACCCTGAAATGTTTCGCCCGAACCCATCGGAATCTGAATCGGAATGGCATTCAGCGCCAGTTTTTCACGAATATCCTTGCAAACGCGTTCATAATCGGCACCGGTACGGTCCATCTTGTTGATAAACGCAATACGCGGGACACGGTACCGCTTCATCTGCTGGTCAACCGTGAAGGACTGGCTCTGTACGCCGCCAACCGAACACAGCACCATAATCGCCCCATCCAGCACGCGCAGCGAACGCTCCACTTCCACCGTAAAGTCCACGTGGCCTGGCGTATCAATCAAATTGATGCACTTGTCATTCCAGGAAACCTGGGTCGCCGCGGAGGTAATGGTAATGCCCCGCTCTTTTTCCAGTTCCATAAAGTCCATCGTCGCCCCGACGCCGGTATTTCCCTTGACCTCGTTCATCCGATGAATACGGCCTGCATAAAACAGGATTCGCTCGCTCAGCGTTGTCTTACCCGAGTCAATATGAGCCGAGATACCGATATTCCTGATTTTACTAATCTTTTCCATAATACTTTTTCAATCTCTATAAATAACCTGTTTACTATTTTCCAGTGGTACATTCCCCGCTGGCTTGTT
The DNA here is from genome assembly GCA_964630865.1 of uncultured Pirellulales bacterium. GTDB lineage: Bacteria > Planctomycetota > Phycisphaerae > Sedimentisphaerales > Anaerohalosphaeraceae > Anaeroglomus. The sequence goes on from CAZVXR010000221.1 coordinate 4,367, forward strand.
TCCATTCAAGTTGTTCAAATAAGCTTTTTCTGCATCTATAGATAAACGGCATCAAGATGCACCCGGAAGCCGCGATCACAAAGCAAAAAAGCAAGCGTTACTTAGAAACCCCCATCATAAGTAACAAAGAGCAGAGAGTTTACCATGAAATGCCCATAAATTGCAAGTGTTTTTTTGTTATTTTTCTATTAAATACAGATGTTTTATGTCTCCTTGTGGACATAGCGAAAGAAAAGCAACACTGAACGCGTACTATGTCTCCCCTCAATAACCCGTGCAGCCACAATTATTTCCATCCCAAAACCTGCCGGCATTTCCCTTGACCAAACGGAGATTTTGGGTAACAATATCCCAGTTTACTATAAAATTAGCACTGTATTAAGGTTTAATGATTCCCATGACAGAATTAAGTCAGTCGGCAACGAAGTCCGGCCTTAAAATAGCGTGCCTTGCCCTGCTTTTTGCGGGGATGGCAGTTTTTGCGTTTTATGCCTCCACTCACATGGTCGCCGCCGGGGATACCTGGGTCGCTCTGGCGTGCGGCAGACACCATCTTAATCACGGCGTCGGAGTTTTTGAGCCCTTCAGCTTTAACTCGCACAAGCCAGGACCAACGGATGAGCAATTAGCCGCCTGGCCTGAGTGGACACACGGCATTATCCGAAAAATCAACCCGACAGGCTGGGTCAACCAAAACTGGCTAACCCACATCTGTTTCTATGAACTAACGCATTGGTTCGGCTCCGAAGACAATCCTAACTACAATATGCTGGTGATATGGAAGTTTGCCTTGTACTTTATCACCGCTTATGTGGTGTATGCGTTCGGGCGGGTTATGGGCGTTGCCCCCCTGCTGGCAGCAATTGCATCATGCTTTGCAATGGTCATCGGCAGGACGTTTTTTGACATTCGACCGGCCGGCTGGTCGAATTTGTTCGTACCGGTATATTTATTGATTTTGGCACTGTCGGTCTATCGCAATATCCGCTACATCTGGCTGCTGATTCCGCTGGTATCGCTGTGGGCGGGTTTTCACGGCGGATACATTTATGTCTATCTGATGATGTTTCCTTTTTGCGGACTGCACCTGCTGTCGATGGCATCGCGAAATCGGCTGGTTAAGATATCCTTCAGCGATCTGAGGACGATCATTTATGCCGCCGTCATGTCGTTTGCGGCGATGCTGATTTTCAATCCGTACCATATCACCAACCTGACACATACATTTGAAATCAGCATCAGCAAACACGCTGAGTCGTGGCGGACGGTCAATGAATGGAAACCTGCTTTCGATTTTCTGGATAAGACAGCACAAAGCCCAAATCCGGTTGGCGACGAAGAAGCATTTGGGGCAATGTGTATCCTCTTTGTCATCGCTTTCTTATTCTGGATTATCGGGCAGATTGCCCGTCCCCGGCTTGTCTTCGATAAGAAAACCAAACCGGCCGACATTGACAGGCAATACGAGACTTGGCCTAAAATTGATCTGCCGATGCTTGCTATCGCAATACTAACGACCTATATGGCCGTAAAATCCCGCCGCTTTATCGCTATTGCCGGGTCGGCCGCTTGTCCGGTGCTTTTTCTGCTGATTCAGCAATCGTGGCAGGCATTTGCCGCCAGAAACCAGTACAAAAAAACGCTTACACTTGAAAACATCTTGCCCAGCCGGAGGCTCCAGTTCGGCGGTCTTGCAGTATATGGCATCGTTGTTCTTGGATACATTATTCCGTGGCATCTGGATATCAATCTGCCATCCTCGCTCGTCAAATGGATACCAACCGCATCAATCAGTTGGAAATTCAAAACCCTTTATCTCGATCCATGGCCGGAGGATCCAACCTATAACTCCATATTTATGCGGATGACGGCATCGAATGTTAAACCGATAGACGCTTGTAAATTCATCACCGAAAACCGGATCGCCGGACGGGTATTTAATTACTGGACCGAAGGCGGAGCGATTGCCTTTGGGCAGAGGCCCGACCCTAATACCGGCGAGATCCCACTGAAACTCTTTATGGACGGGCGAGCCCAGGCGGCGTACAACAATGATACATTTCAGCTTTGGCAGAATATCTATGGCGGAGCGGGATGTCCGGCGGTTAGAAATGCGTATCTGTCGCGGCGTAAGCTGGCCGGCTCGGATTACAAAGCGATGGCGGATTGGATCGGAGCAGAATTAAAAAAACATGACGTCTGGGTCGTATTGATGCCGCTCAGTCAGGCATCGTCAAGTTTTGTTTCTGCATTGCGCTATTCTGAAAACTGGAAAACCGCATATTATGACCCGTATCAGTGGATGCTCGTCGACACCCGCGATAAACGGGGGCAAAAACTGGTTGACGACATTCTGAACGATAAGGCATTGTTTCCGAACGAACTTGCCAAGTCATTAACATTATGCAGACTAATTTCAGAGCGGTTCTCGCCGGAACTTGCTCCAAAACTGGAACAGGCGGCGATTTCCGCATTTCAACTGCGGCCCAGTCCGATTACGATTTCCGAGTTAAAACAGGCTGGACAAAACCTCCGCAAGCCGGAACTGATTTTGGGACAGTTCACACAATTTATTGATGACTTCCAGACTCATCACAACGCCTATCGCAAACAAAGCGGCTACGGAGAAAGACTGCGATGCGCTATGATTGTCGCGGACAGTCTAAGCCGCATACCGGGAAAAAGCAAAGACTATAACACAAAGGCTGAAGAATACGAAACCGAAATAAAAGAAAGTTTTGGCCATTATTCCATTTGGTAACTTATGAAAACATCCGCTTTAACCGCGCCATCCGAACCCAAAACACAACGCTATTCTATCAGCGCATTTTTCCCCTGTTTCAATGAGCAGGCTGCACTTGAACCGCTGACCCGCAAGATGGTCGCGGTGCTGCATAAACTGACCGACGATTTTGAGGTTATTATCGTCAATGACGGCAGCGACGACAACACACCCGTAATCGCCGACAGGCTGGCAAAAGAAATCCCGCAGGTTCGAGTCGTTCACCACGCTCGCAACTCGGGCTACGGGAAGGCTCTGCAATCAGGTTTTCGAGCCGCAACCAAAGAGCTTGTTTTTTATACCGATGGCGACAATCAGTTCGACGTTGAGGAATTAGCCGATATTCTGCCGCTGATTGCCTCCTGCGACATCGTAAGCTGCTATCGCCTCAATCGGCAGGATGGGCCTATGCGTAAACTCAACGCCGCCTGCTGGACACGGCTGGTCTGCTTTTTATTCAAAATGAAGCTCAGGGATATTGATTGCGCATTTAAACTTTATCGCCGGCCTATTTTCGACAACATGAACCTGATCAGCACCGGTGCGTTAATCGATACGGAAGTTCTTGCCCGGGCAACAAAAAAAGGCTGCTCAATCATACAGCGCGGCGTACATCACTATCCGCGACAGGCGGGCAATCCCACCGGCGCCAAACTGGGTGTGATCTTCCGTGCTTTTCGAGAACTATTCCGGCTTTATGGTATCATACAAAGGGAATCACAATAGCCGCATGGAAACACCGCTTCCACAACAGCTTATCCGTCCTGACCTGCAGGCACATATTTACTCGGATCAATTGCTGACCAATGTTCGCAACCTGAGGACGTTCTGCCCGGCACGGACACGGTTTTGCGCTGTGGTTAAAGCCAATGGGTACGGGCACGGCATCGGCGAGGTCGTAGGGATTTTGAAAAACCATGTCGATGCGTTTGCCGTCGCGACATTTTACGAAGCCCTTCACATTGCGCAAATGGTCGGCGACAAGCCGATTCTCATACTTGAGCCGGTCAATCCCGCTTATACGCGAGAGCAAATCACCCTGTGCGCCAGGCACGGCTTTCATTGTGAACTGTCTTCCATTGATGGCGTTGAGTATGCCAACGACGTTCTGAAAGATTCGGGACTGCGAATTCCGCTGCATCTGAATGTCGAGACGGGGATGGGACGATGCGGGCTGGAAGAGGAGCAATGCCGCATCGTGCTGGAGCGGCTTAACGACTGCCCCACGATTCAACTGGCCGGTGTAATGACGCATTTTGCCACTGCTGACGAGAACGATTTGTCTTTCGCATATGAACAATTATTCCGCTTTGAACGCTTTCTGGCCGCGCATCAACTAAAAAATCGCCCGGGCGTGGTCATTCATGCCTGCAATAGCGCTGGGACGCTGAAAATACCGCAGGCTCACTACGATATGGTACGCTGCGGCGTTTCGATGTACGGCTATTATTCACGTCCGATGAAAAATCCGCCGGTGCCGCTAACTCCGGCGCTGAAACTGCAAGCGCCGATTATGCAGCTAAAGACCATCCCGACAGGCCATCCGGTCAGCTATGGACGGTCGTATGTGCCAAAGCGGGATACGCTGGCGGCCATTGTGTATATTGGCTACGCGGACGGCTACCGGCGATGCTTTTCCAATCGCGCCAAGATGAAAATCGGCAATATCGTCGTGCCGGTTATCGGGCGGGTCTGTATGGATCAGGCGATTCTGGACGTAACGGATGTCCCTGGAGTCAAACTGGGGCAGATGGTTACGGTCATTGACAATCAGCATGATTCGCCCTGCGGCGCGTATGCTCTGGCAGAACTGGCCGATACGATCTGCTATGAAATCCTGACGATGATTCATGCTCACGTTAAACGAATTGTGCATTGAAAATAGACTGCGTGGGCAGAGCCCACCCTACGAAAACTGCGGATGTCTGAAAAATCTGAACCATTGTATAATCTTTTTGTATACGGCTCGCTCCGTGAACCGACTATTTTTGAATCCGTTTGCGGGCTGACATTTACGCTGAAGCCCTCGCACGTTGATGAACCACGGGTGCTGCTGGCGGAGCTGGCGCTGCTTAATGGGTACCGCCGGGTCAGTCCGGACAATGTGTACTTTTATGCCATCCATGAACCGGATTCCAAAATTCAGGGGCTTGTCATTCGCAATATCCCGGCTTCGGCAATGGCGGTGATTGATAAGTATGAAGGCAAGATTTATACGCGAGAAACAGTTGTCATTCACACCGCAACCGGCACGGTTTCAGCACAGGCCTACTTAAATCGAAGCCGGGATATGAAAAAACAATTTGGCGACCGGTTTCACGTCAATCTGATTCATGAACTGTGGCTGCGCAAGCGTATTGAACATTTCTTCGACAAACACACCCGTCCCGGGGAAACTTCCGCCGATGCCGAAATTGAGCGACGGGCCAGACGGGAACTGGTCGGTACGACCGAACGCGACTTAGTCGTTAGCCACCTGGGACAGAGCGCTGTCAGTGATTTTTTTCTCGAACACGAGCTAAGCCGTCCGATTCCGTCGATTCTGCCGCTGTTTGATAATGAGCTGTCGCGTCCCTATATTACCAATTATCTGACGCTGGTGGTACGTCAGGTACTGCTCAATCAGTTCGAGTACTACCTGCAATCCCGGTTTCGATTCGAACTGGATCAAATCGTTAATTCGATGCGGTACTATACGCGCACTGTATCGCTGCTGATCGCCCTGCGAATGCTGAATTTTAATACACAGGCGGTGAACTTGCTGCTCAAACACTGCTTTGAGACGCTGCCGCCCAACGGCAAACACGACCTGCTGGATTATGTTAAATTCGCCGTCGCTGCCGCCGAGAAAATGTTTGATGCGCGCGTTGCGCAAAGCAGCATGCAGAGCATCCGCCATAACGCACAGGCGGGAATTATTCCGATGGGTGCCGAGATGGAATTCAGCAATCTTGGCTATCGCGCCGTACTCAAAAATAATTCCGACAAAGACAATGAATTCGATGGATTCCGCTGGTTTAGCCATTTCGCTCTGGATGTACTCACCTGGAAATTAGGCGGATATATCGACGACCACACCGGGGACTTTGCGCCTGGCAGCTGCGGTTTTTTTGAACTGGCGCCGGGACGACTGAACCTTCAGGGCGAAATCTCAAAGCCGATCACCAGCGACCCCTGGGTATTGAGCCAGCTGATTCGCGAGGTCGCGATGTTCTACACCATTCAGCCGCACAGCCTGCATCTTTCATTCCAGGTACGCCGCAGTCAAATTCAACGGCAAAGCGTACTGCCGCTTGGATTTGTCAAATGCCTGTTTGTTCTCGGCGGCGGATTGCAGCAGACTAATACAGGCCGCATTTTTATTACGCGAATGAGTCAGGATGAAATTCGCAACGATCAGTACGGTGAAGAATTAGTCTTTGCACGCACCAGCAAACGGCAGTCCAACCCTCTCGGCGAAGGCGATATCGCAGGAGAGCCCAAATTCCAGCCGACCAATTATGTCCAGCAATATAAGTTTATCCGCTTAGATACAAGGGCAAATTACGAACCGCTGATTCTGGCTCTCAAAGGCCTGCAGCTTTCCATCAATCCGGGCGACTACCTGACCCAAAGACAACTGGCAAGCAACCCCCGACTGCAGGATGAATATGAGGAATTGAAAGACTGGGCGATGAACCCGACGATGATCGATGCGAAAACCCTGCGGAAATTCATCGACGCTATTCACGACGGCCTGATGCAGGAGGCACACTACAAGCCCTACCACAAACTGCACTACATCGACTGGGCGCAGGGCGCGGTTGAAATGCAAATTGAATTATTCAATCAGCAGATTCATAAGGCGGCAGGCGGGGCATAATACGACAATCCGTTTAGCTTTCAAAGAGTAACCACAGATTTATTTTTTGCCAGGATCAACAGGATATACGAGGTAATAATAGATTCCGCGCGGGCAGCGGCTTTCTTGTCAACAGAGATATCTATGACTATTTTCTCTGGTGCAACGTCAAATCTTGGCAAAATCCAGCACACTGTATATGGTAAAGATTAGGCCCCCAACCAAAAGTTTGAAAATGTGTTTCTACCTTCAAATTGAAAGCCAATGGCTCACCCGAATATTTTTTATCTGATCTGACCTCAATAATTGGTGTTACAAGAAAGTCTGCAACTGGAGTCAGACTTACATTATTAGGGTCAAATCTTTCACCAATATGAACCTCTTTAATAATTGGACGCCAACCTCTTGAGGAACAAGCTGTTCCCGATATGTACATACGAATCAAAGCTTTGCTATTGAACAAGTGCAAAGGAGCGTCAACAACTTCTATGGAAAAATTCGTAACCTTTAAGCCTTCCTGATACGGCCACCAACCAATTCGATTAACCACATGCGCATCAGAATGCGCCCATTGGGGGCCAAAACATCCACCACAAAGTAATACAACCATTCCTACAAGAAGCATTACAAGCGATCTCGTCTCTTGAGTCCTTTTTAATATGATCATAGCAATTTCTGAATAGCATTCATCAATTTTGGAAGATGGCTTTTAACAATACCCCAAACAATGCGATTGTCTACGGCGCTGTATCCATGAATCAACGTGTTCCGAAAAGCAATGATTTTGCGGTAATCATCAATAGCTTCAATCATCTCCGGATCAAGATGTGATAAACGATTCAAAGCTTCTCCGATAATCTCAAATTTCCGTTCAACAGAGGCCTGAAGCTGGTCGTCCGCTAAATAATTATCAAGATTTTTGCCCTTGGTATAGCGTCCAATTGCCTCTGCAGCCTGGCAAATATCTTCCAGTAGTTTCCGTTTTTCAAGCTGCATAGAGAAGTTCCCGATTCTGGTTGATGGATTGAAGAAAATACTGATTTTTGATAGCAGTGGACATGACTAAATCGATGGAACGACCAAACAATGTCTGCAAATCAAATAAAAGTCCGAAATAGGCATCCGCTGCCTGATCGGGCTCAAGAGGCAAAAACTCAACCAGAAAATCGAGATCACTGGACTGGTCATCGAAATCCCCCGCAGCAGCCGAACCGAATAATTCCAGTCGGCTGACGGAATACTCTTTGCACAGCAAATCCAAAGTCTTATGGGATTGTTTAACCTGTTCAATCATTTTGAACTATCCATCGTAGTAAAACACCAATACAAGACTTATTTTACCAGTTATCACAGATAAATCAAGCTCAAATTCAGCGTCAGCAAGCATTTAAATTCATCGTACCCACTCTTTCGACCAGCGATTTGACTCTGCCGACGGAAGCGTCCAGCATCGCCTGTTCCTCGGCGGTCAGTTTCAGCTCAATGACCTTTTCAACACCATTGGCGCCAAGAATCACCGGCACGCCAATATAGGCGCCATTAATGTTATATTGCTTATCGCACCAGGCACAGCAGCTTAGAATTGCTTTTTTGTCCTGCAGGATCGCCTCGGCCATCCGGACGGCGCCAGCCGCGGGAGCATAGTAGGCGCTATAACCCAGCAGGTTGACAATTTCGATGCCGCCGTTGCGGGCGCGATCCACCAACCGCTGAATCGTCGCCGCATCCATCAGTTCCGGCAGCGGAATCCCACCAACAGAGGTATAGCGTGGCAGCGGAACCATATCGTCGCCGTGGCCGCCCATCAAAACACCGCTGACATCGCCAACACTGACTTTTAACTCCTGTGAGATGAAATAGGCAAACCGTGCCGAGTCGAGAACCCCGGCCATTCCCATCACGCGATTTTTTGGAAAACCACTGACTTTGCCGGCCACCGCGACCATCACATCCAGCGGATTGCAGACGACAATAATATGTGAATCCGGACTGTATTTGACGATTTGTTCGGTAACACTTTTAACAATTTTGGCGTTGATCGCCAGCAGATCATCCCGGCTCATTCCCGGCTTGCGAGGCACGCCGCTGGTAATAATTACAATATCGCTGCCAGCAGTCATAGACCAGTCGGTCGTCCCCTGAATCTGGCCTGTAAACGGATAAACACCGCTCATTTCAGCCATATCCAGAGCCTTGCCTTCGGCAAATCCCTTGACGATATCGATCAAAACCACATCGCCGCAATTTCGCTGGGCGGCAATCTGGGCAGTGGCGGCGCCGACATTGCCTGCGCCAACTACGGTAATCTTATTCCTGCACACGATAACTTTCTCCTGAACTATACTTTGGATACACGACAACAATTCGCTATAGATTTATAATATCCGCAGCACCAAAGCTAATGGCGTTCGGACATTTAGAATATCCTGCGGCAAAATGAATAGCACTCTGTCTCCTTGGGCCGCCCACTGATTGTCTGTTACTATCTTTGACGCCGTCTCTACAAAATCATCGAAATTTTGCGGACGATCTCGCCGGACACTGACAACGCCGTAATGCAGACTCATTTGCCGAGCAGTCAGCACATCCGGACAGATTGTTACAATCGGCACATCCATACGAGCCTTACTGAGCAGTCTGGAAATATGTCCGGCCTGCGTCCAGACTACCGCCAGTTTCGCCTCAACGTGGTCGAGCATTTGTGCCGTCGCCCTGGCAATGGCCGCAAGTTCACCCAATCCCGGCTCGGTTTCAATTAACGGACGATCGGGGCATTGCTTATCCTGCCAGCTTTCGATATGCCGACAGATATGCGATACCGCCTTGACCGCTTCGAGCGGATACTGGCCAACTGCCGTCTCGCCGGACAGCATAATCGCATCGGCAAAATCCATCACGGCGTTGGCGACATCGCTGGCCTCGGCGCGGGTCGGAGTTGGATTTTCGATCATCGACTGCATCACCTGCGTGGCAACGATAACCGGCTTGCCCATTTTACGGCATAATGCGGTGATGCGTTTTTGTACCAGCGGAACATCCGCAATATCCATCTCCACACCTAGATCGCCGCGTGCGACGAGGGCGGCATCCGCCGCTTCGATAATGGATTCCAGATTGTCAACCGCTTTGGGTTTCTCTATTTTGGCCGCGATATGAATCCACGAATCCCGAGCGGACAGATATTTTTTAAGATCGTAAATCTCCGTCGCTTCCTGCACAAAACTCAGTGCCAGATAATCCAATTTATTGGCAATTGCCCAGTCCACCCAGCGCCAGTCTTTTTCGGTAATCGCGGGAATACTCAGCTTTGAATCCGGAAGATTGATACCCTTGTTACTCAGTATCACCCCACCGACGACCACGGTACAATGCAATTCCGTCGCGGTTTTATCCTCTGCCGTCAGCACAATAGCGCCATCGTTAATCATGACACGCTGGCCGGGATGTACATCCTGTACAAAGCCAGGGTAGTTCGTCCCAAATCGAACAGCACTGCCAATCGAACACTCCGAGGAAATGACCACCTTGTCGCCCGGTTTAAGCTTCTGCCCTTCCGGATCGACCTTGCCGATTCGAAGCTTCGGCCCGCACAAATCGCCCATCACACAGATTTCATAAGCGATTTTTTCCCGAACACGATTAATCATCTCCAGCCGCTGCAGATGGTCCTCAAATGTGCCATGCGAAAAATTCAGCCGAAAGGTCGTTACGCCGAAACGCACCATTTCGAGCAGAATATCCTCCCTGCTGCACGCTGGCCCCACTGTCGCGACAATACCCGTTTTGGTTAATATCATCATTGATCCTATCTACAATTTGCGATCCAATTTGCGATACCCAATCGCCTCAGACAAATGCTCTGGGCGGATTGAGTCGTTATTTTCCAAATCCGCAATCGTCCGAGCCACTTTACAAATCTTATCATGCGCCCGTGCCGACAGGCCGAATTCGGACATCGCATGCTTTAATATCTGCTGTCCCGCATTGTCAATTTTACAGTATTTCTGAACATCACGATGAGTCATAGTCGCATTGGTCATCAGCACATCTTTGCCGAAGCGATTCGACTGAATCTGCCGAACTGCGACAACCTGCTGGCGAATCTGCTTTGATGGGGTGCCGTCGGCAACATCCCTTAGGCGATGAAACGAAACGGGCGCCACATCGCAGTGAATGTCAATGCGATCCATCAGCGGGCCTGAAATCTTGGCCAGATACCGTTCAATCTGACCCGGTGAACATTTGCAGCGGCGCTGGTCGGAACCGAAGTATCCGCAGGGACACGGATTCATCGCCGCAATCAGAATAAATCTCGCCGGAAAACGGAGCGTTCCTTTGGCCCGACTAATCGTTACCGAGCCATCCTCAAGCGGCTGACGGATCATCTCCAGAACATTGCGGGGAAATTCCGCGAATTCATCCAGAAACAGAATTCCGTGATGTGCCAGACTTAATTCGCCCGGCCTCGGCTGCGGACCGCCGCCAACTAAGGACGGACCCGAAGCCGTGTGATGCGGCGTTCGAACAGGACGTATCGCAACCAGCGCCTTGCCCTTATCCAAAAGCCCTACCGCCGAATAAACCCGCGTTGTTTCCAGCGATTCGGCCAGCGTCAAGTCCGGCATAATCGTCGCCATCCGTTGCGCCAGCATCGTCTTACCCGTTCCGGGCGGGCCAATCATCATCACATTATGCCCCCCAGCGGCGGCTATCGTTAAAGCCCGCTTGACGGATTCCTGACTTTTCACATCTGAAAAATCAAGATCATACGTCGAGGATTGACGAAACAAATTATCGATATCCACAACCGTCGGTTCAATCGGCAGTTGTTCTGTCAGAAATGCGACCGCCTGAGCAAGGGTACCTACCCCAAAGACCTCAATATCCTGCACCACCGCCGCTTCGGATGCGTTTTCAAGCGGTACAATGACGCCTTTGTACCCTTCTCGTGCGGCGGCCATCGCCATACTCAATACGCCATTGGTCGGACGAACCCGACCATCCAGAGCCAATTCCCCCGCAATCACATAATCCTTGATTTTGTCGCTGGTCAGGCTGCCGCCACAAGCCAAAATTCCCAATGCAATCGGCAAGTCAAATGCCGGCCCGGCCTTTTTGATATCCGCTGGGGCAAGATTGACCAATGCCATCGTTTCCGGATAGCGGAAGCCGGAATTCATTATGGCACTGCGTACCCGTTCAATGCTCTCTTTAACCGCAATATCAGGCAGACCGACGATCATCGGCTTCTGCAACCCGCCTTGGGATATATCTACCTCTACTTCGCAGAGGATACCTTCAATGCCTTCCAATGTTACCGAATACAGTCGGGATAACATATTTCTCCTTTCCGGATAATTTTAGCGTACCCCAGAACTTGAATGATTGTAGAGATTTTTTATCCAAACGACAAGTGATTTCCGGAGTAAAAGCTGAAGAAATAGAGGTTTTGATGTGTAAAAAGTAGATATATTTTAGTAATAACAGGGAAAGTTTGTCGCCTACTTTTAAATAATTAATAATTTCTAAAAAATTATTAACAATTTTCTTGCATGGATACCGATAAGGTGTATAATAAACGACGTAAATATTGCTCTTTTTTCTATTCTCTCTTTATGTTTCGAAGTGCTGAGTCGGGACGATAATACCAAGATATTTTTACGATTCAATCAAGAACGATTCAGCGGGCTGGTACTTAACGGTACCAGCTTTTTTTTTGCCTGAAAACAACAACGCCCGATAACATCCGCCCCATTTTTTTGAAAACCAACTTATGCGTGTTTTCGCATATCCGTAATCAGAACCGAAAATAGAATATGCCGAAGTTTGTCAAGCGGCTGCTGTTCCAGAAAGTCCTCGGTAAAGTCCAGCCTGGGCTTGCCATGAAACTGCAAAAGACGACTCTTAATCTCTGCTTTACTCATCCCCGAAATATCCGAACACAGTTTTTCGAATGACCAATTCCCGCTCATAGACTATACTCCAGACTGCCAACATCAAACACCACCAGACAATAGTCTCTTCGGAAAACGACCTGTATGGGTTTATGAACAATTTTCGTCTTTTTTAAAAATACGCCCCATATCGACTATTTCCATCCCCGCAAATCCGCGCCATAAAAAAGGCTGCGGCAAGAATTTCTTACCGCAGCCTTTTTTTATAACGTCAAATCAATCTGCCGCGTTACGGCGCCTGAGCAGCATTGCTGATGGTGCCAGTATTGGCCGCAGGCGATTGATCGCGGTACTGAACGCGATATTTGTACCTGGCAAACTGGCTTCCGACATTCACCCAGATCGTTCTGGCCGACGACTTAGCGCCGGTAGGATCAAGCAAGAGGCTGCAATTCACGGTGCCGGTAGGACGCGGGGTTGGAGCGGTTGCATTCACATCATAGCGCCACAGGGCATTGTTGCCGCTAATCGGAGCCCCATCGTCACTGGTGAACTTGTATTCAACGCCGTTGGGGTCTTCCGCTTCTGTCGCCGTAACAATTTGATACCAGTTGCTGCTACCAGAAGGATAATCATAGGGCCCCATAACAGACGTAATCCGCGCCTTTGTTGTTGGAGGTGTAACGCCCTTTACCGTCGGAGCAGACTGGTCAACCGCAACCATGGTAACTGCAACGGAGGGCGAAGGATCCGTTTCATTCTGGGACATGGAGCGGTCGCGTGTTTTGACGTAGAATGTATATGTTTGCCCTACGGTCAAACCGTTGACATCATAGACCCACGGCGTTGCCACATAACC
>CAZVXR010000222.1:0-2828 GCA_964630865.1 uncultured Pirellulales bacterium
TGCGGGGATTCTGTTCCAAATTCCGCACGACTTTTTTGCTGCCGAATTAAAATCGTCGAAGATTGTGTTGCCCACGCCCGGAACGTATGCGGTGGGGATGGTGTTTGGCTCCAAAGACGCGGCGGTCCGTTCGAAAACGGAAGCGATTCTGGAAAAGGCCATCGTCCATTATGGAATGAAAGTTCTCGGCTGGCGTGTAGTTCCTTACAAGAGCGATTGTCTCGGCCCGATTGCCCTTCAGGCCGAGCCGGTCATCCGGCAGATTTTTGTCGAAGGGAACGGCCTGCGCGATGAAGACCTTGAGCGGCGTCTGTTTATGGCTCGCAAACGAGCCGAAAAGCAGGTTGCCGAGACGATGGGCAAAGACGGCAGCGAGTTCTATGTGGTGTCGCTGTCATGCCGGACGATCTGCTACAAGGGCATGTTTATGGCCTGGCAATTGTTCGCCTACTACCCGGATTTGTCGGATGAGCGAATGACATCGGCCCTGGCGATTGTCCATCAGCGATACAGCACCAATACGTTTCCAAACTGGCAGCTTGCGCATCCATTCCGGTGTATTGCTCATAATGGCGAGATCAATACGCTTTCGGGTAACCGAAACTGTATGCGGGCGCGGGAGAAAAATATCAAATCCGCCGTCTTAGGCGACGACTTGTCGGACTTGATTCCGGTGCTTACGCCCGGAGCGAGCGATTCGGCTAACTTTGACAATATGCTTGAATTGCTGGTTCGTTCCGGCCGCAGTATGCCTCATGCGATGATGATGATGGTGCCTGAGGCGTTTGGTACCCGGTATCACATGAGTACCGACAAGCGTGCATTTTATGAGTATCATGCGGCGATTATGGAGCCGTGGGATGGTCCGGCGGCGATGGTGTTTACCGATGGCCGCTATCTTGGGGGAACGCTCGACCGTAATGGGTTACGTCCCAGTCGCTATGTGATTACGAATAACGGGCTGGCGGTATTGGCCAGCGAAGCCGGCGTGATAGAGTTTCCGCCGGATGCGATTCGGCAAAAAGGCCGTCTTCAGCCAGGCAAGATGTTCTTAGTCGATACGGTCGAAGGTCGAATTATTACCGACCAGGAAATCAAGAGCAAAATAGCCCGTCAGAAACCCTATCGGCGATGGCTGGAACAAAATCGTATTGAATTGCGAGGCTTGTTCGATACGCCGCGTGTTTCGGTAACAGATTTGGATACGTTGTATTCAAGGATGCGGGTTTTTGGATATACGCGGGAAGAATTGCGAATGATCATTGCGCCAATGGCGCAAAATGGACAGGAGCCGGTTGGTTCGATGGGCAATGATGCGGCGCTGGCGGTACTGAGCGACCGTCCGCGACTATTATATGATTATTTTAAGCAGTTATTCGCACAGGTAACCAATCCGCCGATTGATCCGCTCCGCGAAGGTCTGGTGATGAGTCTGATGAGTTTTATTGGCAAGAAACGTAATTTGCTGGAAGAAACGCCACAGCATTGTCAGCAATTGAAATTGCCGCATCCGGTATTGACCAATGAAGATATGATTCGTTTGCGTAATGTCAAACGGGACGATTTTAAGGTCGTAACGCTGCCGGTGTTTTTCGACCCCCACTCCAATGATCCAGGAAAGAATCTCGAACGATCACTGGATAAACTGCTGTTGGCGGCTCAGCACGAGATTGAAAACGGTGCGTCGCAGTTGATTCTTAGCGACAGAGGCGTCGGTCCGGACAAGACTCCCATTCCGATGCTGCTGGCGGTTTCTGCGGTGCATCACGGCCTGATTGAAAAAGGTGTTCGCGGCGAAGTGGGTCTGATTGTCGAAACAGGCGAAGCTCGGGAGGTGATGCATTTCTGTCTGTTGTGCGGTTACGGCGCAAACGCGGTCAATTCGTATATGGTTTTTGAGATGCTGCCTGAATTGCAGCGGCAGGGTGAATTACCTGCCGTGATGGATCCGGATCAATTTGTTGATAACTTTATCGCTTCGATAAAGAAAGGCATACTTAAGGTTCTTAGCAAGATGGGTATCTCGACCTTGCGCAGTTACTTCAATGCTCAATTGTTTGAGGCGATTGGATTAAATAAGGAATTTGTGGATCGGTACTTTACCGGAACCAGCTCTCGAATTGAAGGCATTGATTTGCGGCAGATTGCAGCGGATGCGATCCGTCGTCATCAGGACGCCTATCGCAGCCGCAAGCCCGGCGAGTTGGAACTGGAATTTGGCGGCGAATATCATTTCCGCTGCGATGGCGAGCGTCATCTGTGGAATCCGACGACGGTGGCCAGGCTTCAGCATGCGGTGGTCAATGACGACCCGAAAGCGTATGATGATTTTGCCCGCGCGATCAATGATCAGGATAAACAGCTTTGTACCTTGCGCGGTTTGTTTGAAATGGTGCCGGGCAAGTCCGTTCCATTAAGCGAAGTGGAGCCGGCAAGCGAGATTGTCAAGCGGTTCTGTACCGGGGCGATGAGCCATGGATCCATCAGCAAAGAAGCCCATGAATGTATGGCTATCGCGATGAACCGACTTGGCGGGATGAGCAATACTGGTGAAGGCGGCGAGGACCCGGAACGCTACAAACTGTTGCCCAATGGCGATTCGCTGAATAGTGCCATCAAGCAGGTGGCCAGCGGACGTTTTGGCGTTACAATCAATTATCTCGCCCATGCCAAAGAACTGCAAATTAAGATGGCTCAGGGAGCAAAGCCCGGCGAAGGCGGCCAATTGCCGGGCCATAAGGTTACCGATGAAATTGCGACCCTGCGTTTTTCGACGCCGGGCGTTAAGCTGATTTCGCCGCCGCCGCATCATGATATTTACTCCATCG
>CAZVXR010000223.1:0-3591 GCA_964630865.1 uncultured Pirellulales bacterium
CATTCGATGGTGGAATATGTCGATGGTTCGGTGATTGCCCAATTAGGGACGCCGGATATGAAGACGCCGATTCAGTATGCCCTGACGTATCCTAAGCGGGTGGCGGGGATTGCCAGGGGGCTGGATTTGGCGCATCTTGGACGGCTGACATTTGAGATGCCGAACCGGTCGATTTTCCGGTCGCTGGATTTGGGATTGGAAGCCGCACGCGTCGGAGGAACGGCGCCGGCGGTGTTTAACGCGGCCAATGAAGCGGCCGTCGAGCAGTTTCTGGCCGGACGCATCCGGCTGGGAACGATTTTAGATGTGGTGGAACACTGTCTTGGCGTCCATACGGTCCGGCAGGGCGCAAGCCTTGAAGACCTGATGGACGCGGATCGCTGGTCCAGGAACGAAGTATTACAAACACTGAAAACCCGCCGGAGTCTGACGGTATAGCCGTCGGCGAAAGCATAATAGAGAGGACTGAATGGACAATCAAAATACGATGCCGCAGCAGGATGCAGCTTCACAGGTTTCCGCGTCGGAATCGGGGCGTAAAAAGGATCTGCTTTTCAACGGTTTGCTGGCGCTGGTGATTGTCGCCGGCGTGATTTATTTAGCGGCTCAGCATCCCGCGATGGTGTGGAAAATCGTGCAGGTGGCGGTTGGATTTGGTGCGGTCATCTTTATTCACGAACTGGGTCATTTTTTGATGGCCAAGCTGTGCGGGATTAAGGTTGAGGCGTTTGCGATAGGCTTTCCGCCGGTGCTGTTTAGCGTTCGCAAACTTAGGAGCGGGCTTCGCGTTCGCTTTATGCCCAAGACCGATGCGGTTGAACCGCAGCAAGCCGGCGATGCGGATACGGAGTATTGTGTGGGGATGATTCCTTTTGGCGGATTTGTCAAAATGCTGGGGCAGTCGGATTCGGGGACGGTTGAGAAAACGGACGACCCCCGGTCGTATCTGAATAAACCGATCTGGCAGCGGGTTGTGGTTGTCTCCGGTGGGGTTGCGTTTAACGCGATCGGGGCGATGATTCTGTATATGGCGCTGTTTATGCACGGGCTTGAGCTGATGCCGGCGGTCGTCGGCGAAGTGATCCCGGATTCGCCTGCTGCGGTTGCTGGGCTTAAAGCCGGCGACCGGATTGTCGAAATCGATGGTGAGACGTTTATTGATTTTACGACGATTATTTTGTCGGCGGCGTTGTCAGATAAAGATCACGGCGTGGCGATGAAAATCGAGCGTTCGGGCGCCGGGGCAATGGATGTTCGGCTGTCGGCGGATAAACCTGTCAAGGATACGTCGGGCATTCGCGTTTTTGGGATTGCCCAGCCGACGACGCTGCGGATTAGTCCGTATATTAAGGATGCGAAAGAGATTGAATTTCTGTTTAAGCAATCCGGATTTCGTCCTGGCGATACGGTAACGGCTGTCCATGGAAAACCGATCACCCAGCCGTGGCAATTTGAGGATGCGATGGCGTCTTCGCTGACGGCGACGGCGAAGCTGACCGTGGCAAGGGCATATCCGACGGATTCGAATACAAGTGTGGTGGATGTGGAGATGCCGCTGTTTTGCGCAGCGCAGCTTCCGAATTTCCGCAATGAGTTTGATTTGGCGCATATTTATTCAATGGTTCCGCGGCTTAAGGCGATGGAGATGATTGAGCCGTCGGGTGAAGATGGGCTGAAAAAGGGCGATATTCTGGTTAAGGTCGGCGAGGTGGAAAATCCAACGTATAAAGACCTGCGGGAGCAGACCGAGGCCAGCAAAGATAAAAAGCTGTCGATGACCGTGCTGCGTCAAGGTGCCGATGGGCAATGGGCCGAGCATGTGATTACGGGGTATCCGAAAGTTCGCAATGGTGACAAAGGTCGCGTAACGCTGGGGGTTATTGTTGCTCTGGATATGGAACATCCGGTGGTGGCGTGTACAGCGGATTTAACGACTGGGCCCAGCGCCCTGCAGATTCCGGCCGGGGCGGTGATTACCGCTGTCGATGGCGAGCCGGTTAAGGATTTTTATGATGTGGTTCGTCTGATTCGCGCCAGCAGCGGCCAGCAGGTCAGTATTGAGTACCGCAACGGGGCCGACGCCGGCGGAACGGCACTGGATGTGCCGCAGACCGATGCGCTGCATATTCGCAGCTCGATGCTGAATCCGGCGCCGTTTGAAATGCTGCGGGAAACATTTGAGGCGAAAAATCCGGTGCAGGCGATCACCTGGGGCGTCAAACGCACGAAGCAATACATTATGCAGTCGGTGATGACGCTGATTGGGCTCTTTAGCGGCAGTGTGCCAGGGTCTTCGCTCTCGGGGCCGGTCGGTATTGCGACGATTAGCTATAAGATGGCCGGTCAAGGTTTTCTCGATCTGCTGAATTTCTTAGGCTTAGTCGGATCGTGTCTTGTGGTGATGAACCTGCTGCCGCTGCCGATTGTGGACGGCGGAGTGATCGTGCTGCTGATTATTGAAAAATTCCGCGGGGCCCCGCTCAATCAGAAAATCCAGGAAGTGATCACCTGGGTTGGATTAGGACTCTTGCTGAGCGTGTTTGTGTATGTCACATTTAACGATATTGTGCGGGTTATTCTTGGGCATTAGGCTTACATACGATTAGAGGGTCCATAAGACGCGAGTAAGAGGGCTGCCGATGTATAAAGACAAAACTGTGTGTGCTGTTGTGCCTGCGCATAACGAAGAACTTCTGATCGGCAGAGTGATCGAGACGATGCCCGATTATGTCGATAAAATTGTCATTGTGGACGACCTAAGCAGCGACCAAACGGCAGGGATTGTCAAAACGTACAGAGAGAAACAGCCCAACCGCATTGTTTTGATTGAACACAAACACAATCAGGGTGTCGGCGGGGCGATCGCCACCGGTTACAAATGGGCCCGTGATAACCAATTTGACGCGACGGTTGTGATGGCTGGTGATGCTCAAATGGATCCGGAGGATCTGCCCGCACTGCTGGACCCGGTGGTTAACGGCCAGATCGATTATTCCAAAGGCAACCGGCTGTTTACGGGCAATGCCTGGAAGCTGATACCGAAAGTCCGGTATCTGGGCAATTCGTTTTTATCGCTGCTGACTAAGATTGCATCGGGGTACTGGCATGTGGCCGACTCGCAGACGGGCTATACAGTCATCAATCTTAAGGCGCTGCGGCTCCTGGATTTGGACGGCATTTATAAACGCTACGGGATGCCCAACGATATGCTGGTTAAGCTCAATATCTTCAACCTCAAGGTGCGCGACATTCCAATCAAGCCGGTCTATCATATCGGCGAAAAAAGCGGCATCCGGCTGCATAAAGTCATCCCCAAGCTGTCGTGGCTGCTGGTGAAATTGTTTTTGTACCGGATGAAAGAAAAGTACATCATTCGCGATTTTCACCCGCTGATCTTCTTTTATGCATTTGGGTTCTTTTTTAAGCTGCTGTCGCTGGGGCTGTTTATCCGGATGTTTTACCATTGGTTTTCCGACGGGCATATTCCGCCGATGAACGCGCTGGCGGCGATGTTCTGCTTTATGTCCGCCGCACAGTTTATTCTGTTTGCGATGTGGTTTGATATGGAAGCGAATAAGGATTTGAAATGAG
>CAZVXR010000224.1:0-2261 GCA_964630865.1 uncultured Pirellulales bacterium
GGTGCATAAATTTATCGGCTCGATGCCCAAGCGTCCGATGCTCAGCCGCATTGGTACTAAAAAATGGGAGAAACAAAAACAGCAGGTTGCCGCCGGCGTCGAGGAATTGGCGGCCGAGTTGCTGGCTATGCAGGCCCAGCGGCAAAAATTAGGCGGCTTTGCATTCGGCTCCGACACCCTGTGGCAAAAAGAATTTGAAGAGTCCTTTCCCTATCAGGAAACCCCGGATCAATTAACCGCGGTAGTACAGATTAAAGGCGACATGGCCGCTCCGATTCCGATGGATCGATTGCTGTGCGGAGATGTTGGCTATGGCAAGACGGAATTGTCAATGCGGGCGGCATTCAAAGCCGTCCAGGCGGGTAAGCAGGTAGCGATGCTGGCGCCTACGACAGTTCTGTGTGTTCAGCATGGCCGGACGTTTGCCGAGCGGTTTGCGGACTTTCCGATTACCATTGAAGTCCTCAATCGATTTACCCCGCCCAAGGCGGTCAAAGATATTTTGTCTGCGGCCAAACACGGCAGGGTGGATATTCTCATCGGTACGCATCGGCTTCTTAGCGATGATGTGGGATTTAAGGATTTAGGTCTGCTGATTATCGACGAAGAGCAGCGGTTTGGTGTTGAACACAAAGAACGGCTTAAGCGATTTCGGGTCAACGTAGATATTCTGACGATGACCGCTACGCCCATCCCGCGAACGCTGCATTTGTCGATGATTGGGCTGCGGGATATCAGCTCGCTGGCAACCGCCCCCCTGGACCGTCGCAGCGTAACCACGCGCGTCTGCCGATTTGACAAGGATTTGATTCGCAAGACTATCCGGTTTGAATTGGGACGCGAAGGACAGGTCTTTTATCTGCACAATCGAGTTCAGACCATTGAAAAGGCGGCAGAAATGCTGCGGGCATTGCTGGATGATCCGACGGTGCGTATTGACATCGCTCACGGCCAGATGCATAAGCACGATCTCGAAGATGCGATGGTTCGATTTGTCAAAGGGCAGACACAGATTCTGGTCTGCTCGACGATCATCGAAGCCGGGCTGGATATCCCTAATGCCAATACGATGATTATCGCCGACGCCGACCGGTTCGGCCTGTCGCAATTGCATCAGCTTCGCGGTCGCGTTGGGCGGTATAAGCATCGGGCGTATGCGTACCTGATGCTGCCGGCGACGCGACCAGTTAATCCTACGGCGGCAAAGCGGCTCAAAGCCATTGAAGAATTTTCACAACTGGGGTCGGGTTTTCGGATTGCTCTGCGGGATTTGGAAATTCGCGGGGCGGGCAATATCCTTGGCGCCGAGCAGTCCGGGCACATCAACACGGTCGGCTACGAGTTGTATTGTCAGTTGCTCGGCGACGCTGTCAAGAAGCTGCGCAATGAGCCGGTTGAGCAAACCGCGACGACCTCGATTGATTTGGGATTTCATGTCGGCATCCCGAAAAATTATATCTCCTCCGACCGCCAGCGGATGGAAATCTACCGTCGGGCGGCAAAGATGCAGAATCAGGCCGATATCCGACGATTTGAGGAAGAATTGCGGGATTTATTCGGCAAACTGCCCGAGTCGGTCCGGATGCTGCTGGAGATTATCGAACTGCGGATTTATGCGTCCCGCTGGAAACTGCGCAGTCTGATGGTGCAGGGTCTGGACTTGATTTTCTCATTTGAGGAGGAGGCTTATGCGGCGGACCTATTTGCCCGCTGCCCCGGCCGAGTCAGTATCCCAGACCCAAAAACCGTCTATGTCCGTCTGGAAAAGACCTATTTCGAGCCTAAAACCCTGATCGGCATCCTCCGAAAATTACTCAAACGCGGACATTGAGTATAGGAATACTCTGATTCTGAACAGCCTGAGTGGCAGAAAACCAAATTTGAAACATATATTTATTGTTGTCCGGATTTGTCTGCGGTTTTGCATAGAGCCCAGTTGGATTTACCTTTTAAGCTTTGCAAAAGGTTTTCAAGAATCAGATAAGCTTCCTTCTCTCTTTGAGGCGAACCCCCTACTTCAATCTGAATAGCCTTCTGTGCTAATGGGACTTGTGTAATAAAAAAAAGCATCTCATTGTCTTGTATTCTGAATTTCACACACAGTAAATCCAAATCATAGGAGCCCCACCAAATGATTTTTTGTTCTATACTTACATTGTTTGGCTCTGGAAGTAGCCGTCTGACCTGTTCGGTCAAATCGCATTTTTGAGGACTTATAATTCCACCAAGACATTCGATCTGAATGATCATTACTGAACCAT
>CAZVXR010000225.1:0-1577 GCA_964630865.1 uncultured Pirellulales bacterium
TTGTCCCTCCAGTATTGCCTTGGCGCCGCCGGCAATCATGTCTTTGGCCAGCGTATCAGCCAGCGTTTCGGATTGGCTAAATGCGCCCGCAATATCTTTTCGCAGATACTCGGTTCCATCGGGATACGAAACAAACGCGGAAAGATGCAGCGTATCGCCGCGTCTGTCTGCATAGACGCCCACGGGCGCATGGCAGCCCGGATGCAGGCATTTCAAAATCCATCGCTCGGCGGAAACCATCCGCCGGGTGTCGGCATCGTCGAGGTTTTGGATAACCTTTATCGTTTGCGTATCGTCGGTGCAGACTTGTATCGCCAGCGCACCTTGTGCCGGAGCGGGCAGAAATTCGGACGGCTCGAGCATAAACGCAATGCGGCTTTGCAGCCCCAGCCGAATCAGTCCGGCGGCGGCCATCACCAGCATATCATATTTGCCCTCGTCGAGTTTTTGCAGACGGGTATTGACATTGCCGCGAATCGGCTGGACATTCAAGTCCGCCCGCAGTTTGAGCAATTGTGCCTGGCGCCGCAGGCTGGACGTCCCGACGAAAGTCCCCGCCGGCACGCGAATCATTCCGCCGATCTTCAGCCGCGATACAACACAATCGGCAGGGTTTTCCCGCACGGGTACCGCGGCAATGGTCAGCCCGGGCGTTTCGGTCGTCGGCAAATCCTTAAAACTGTGGACGGCGATATCGGCTTTACCCTCCAGCAGAGCCTGTTCTAATTGCGAGGTAAAAAACCCAACCCCTTCGAGCTTCCACAAAGGATCATCGGTATTCTGATCGCCCTTGGCAACGATGGTGATAATCCTTATCTCCAATTGCGGCCAATGGTTACGGAGCATTTGCACGACCAGATTTGTTTGAGCGACAGCCAGTGCCGAGCCGCGCGTAGCGATACGAAGCGGACTCATCGGGCCATCCTCCAGCGGGCGGATTTGGGCGGAACGATATCAAAATAAGAGCTAAAATGGATCAAATTCATTTGCAACAGTCTATCCGATTCAAGGTTGTCTTTCAATGGATAGAATGAGTCCTTTTTTTGCAATTGCAGGCTGGCGGATTCGTGTACTGCCAGTTTGGTGGACATTTTCGGCTTCTGTCGAATGCAATTGTCCACTTTTGCCTGAAAGAAGAAAACGCCTATCGATTTTTGTATCCATTTATAATCTTGTTTCAGGTAATTATTGTGCCGTCCATATATAATATTTTTTTGCCTATTTTACCTTTTTTTCTTGACTTCCGGCACAGCTGTATGCTAATATCGGACTTGGAGTCAGGGGGAAATGAGTTTACGCAAACTAAACTTATTTCTTTATGGGAGAACGGGTGATGACTCTAAAACAATCATGGGTATGCACAATTCTGTTTTTCTGCGCTTTGTTCAGCGGCAACCTCTTTGCAACACTAACCACGTTAACGTTTGAAGATTTGGAATATGGAGAGATTCTTCGAAACGACACTTATCAAGGGCTTACGTTTGAAGAGGGCAATCAAGGTGCTAGCGGAGAAAATGGTTACTGGATTTGCCCTCCGCCGTCGGATGGTGAGGGGTATTATAATTTCCCGCACTCTG
>CAZVXR010000226.1:0-1738 GCA_964630865.1 uncultured Pirellulales bacterium
CGGGCTTGTCATCCCCTTCGGGAACGCTGAGGACGACCACCCTGCCGGATTCGCCAAGGTCAAATGCGGACGGGCAGACCAGATTGCCGACATTTTCAATAAAGATCATATCGATTTCACTAACGGGCAGTTGATTGACCGCCCAAGAGACTTGCTGTGCGGATAAATGACAAGCTCCTTCTGTTTCAATCTGAATGGCCGCGGCGCCTGCGGCACGAATCCGTCGGGCGTCATAGTCGGTCTTGATATCGCCTTCAATGACACCCAGGCGGAGTTTGCCTTTCAGGTCGGCAACTGTACGGCATAAAATCGTTGTCTTGCCCGAACCTGGAGAGCTAATTAGATTGAGACAATCTAATTTGTGATGGGCCAAAAACGCGCGATTCTGTATCGCGGCCTGTTCATTTTTATCTAAAATTTTTGTGTTTAAGTTTACTTTCATGATAATCCCTGATCTTTTATATCCTCAAATTCGATTTCTTCCAGCAGTAACGGTGCATCCGGCTGAAAATGGATTTGCTCTGATTGGCACGCCGGGCAAACCGGAGAATGAATATCAAATGTAAATTGTTTTTGACACATCTGGCACTCCGCAGAAAGTGGGATATGTTTAATCTCCAGCCGCATCCCCTGACAGATCGTCCCCTCGGCAGCAGCTTCAAACGCAAAGGTCATCACCTCATCATTGAGGGTATTGAATTGTCCGCATGAAATGACCGCACGAAGCGGTTTAGCCTCCTTTAGCTTAGCGGATTGCTCGATAATAGTATCGAGAATACTCTGGGCGACAGCAGTTTCATGCATCAGCAAATCCTCGGCAATTCCCGGCCATACGGCATCTGGATGATCCGGCGACCTCCAATTCGGGTAACCAGCTCAACAAAATTATGGGGCTGCCTGTCGCCAACCCGGCCAATGCAGGCCGCCTTTTGCCCAAGCGGATGGGAACGCATCGCTGCAATCGCTTTGTCGGCGGCATCCGCGGAAACGACGGCGACAAACTTGCCCTCATTGGCGATATTCAAAATATCAAAACCCAGAATATCCGCGGCGGCTTTGACAGCAGGATGTACAGGAAGTATTTCTTCAATCAGTTCAATCCCGCAGCCGCAGGCCTGAACGATTTCATTGGTTACCGCGGCAAGACCGCCGCGGGTGGGGTCGCGCATAAATTTCACCTTATCGCCGCAGGCATCCAGCAATTGCCCGATGATCTCATACAGGCACGCACAGTCGCTTTCAAGCGGACTT
This sequence comes from uncultured Pirellulales bacterium, assembly GCA_964630865.1. Lineage (GTDB taxonomy): Bacteria > Planctomycetota > Phycisphaerae > Sedimentisphaerales > Anaerohalosphaeraceae > Anaeroglomus. The sequence continues at coordinate 1,252 of CAZVXR010000226.1, forward strand.
TGCAGCGACAGTTCCTGCCGTTTGGACATGATCGTCATCCCGTGGTCGCCGAGCGTGCCGTTAATCAGTATTGCATCGCCGGGCTGGATACGGTCAAACCCCAGGTTGGCATCGGCACGCCGAAGGCCGATACCGGCGGTATTGATAAAAAGCCCATCGGCTGCGCCTTTTTCCACAACTTTGGTATCGCCGGTAACGATGGATATCCCTGCTTGCCGGGCAGTTGTGCCAACGCTGGACAAGATATGTTCAAGTTCTATCATCCCAAAGCCCTCTTCAATGATCAGCGACAAACTCAGGACTTTCGGAATTGCACCGCTCACGGCTAAGTCGTTGACCGTACCGCAGACGGCCAGTTTGCCGATATCGCCGCCGGGGAAAAATAGCGGCTGAACAACGAAGCTGTCGGTCGTAAAAAGGACGAACTTGCCATCCATAACCACGATGGCGGCATACGTCAGCGCAGGCGGCTGGGAGCCATAGAAAA
>CAZVXR010000227.1:0-4590 GCA_964630865.1 uncultured Pirellulales bacterium
GTCCGGGCGGTCAGCGATGCGGATATTCCTGTCATGGCGCATCTGGGGATTCGCCCGCAAAGTGCAGTGATGCAAGGGCGGCTAAAGGCTGAGGCGACGACGGCGGAGCAGGCGTATGAGCTGATTACGCTGGCCGAAGATGTCGTGCGGGCAGGAGCGTCGACGGTTTTGCTGGAAGGAACCTCACGTGAGACGGCGGCGTTGGTAACTGAACGATTGAGTGTGCCGGTGATCAGTTGCGGTTCGGGTCCCGATTGTGATGGGCAAATTCTGATTATTAATGATATTCTTGGCCTAAGCGACCAGCCGCCGAAATTCGCCAGAACGTTTGCGGCGCTGTCCCCGGTCATTGTCAAAGCGGTCGAAAAATATGCCGCTCAGGTTCGGGCTGGACGTTTTCCCGATAATGCTCACAGTTATCACATGAAATCCGGGCAAATCGAGATATTGCGAAAAATGCTGAAGAATGATTTCCCCAGTGTGTAGTCAGGTGCTCATGTGATGATCGAGGACAGCAACGAATTAAATCAAGAACGTACAGCGATTCGACCGATTATCCTGGCGGACGATTGGGTCATCCGTTTCTACGGTAGTTTTATTCGCCGGCTTTTGGTGAGCCTGACGGGCGGTGCGTATACGGCGGCACTGGTTGGGCCAGAAGGGCAGGATACCCATAATGTCCTGCATCCATCCGTCGAGCATATTCTGCATCCGGAAATTCGCTGTTGGCCGCTGGCCTATAAAAACCGTCCCATTCTGTTGGATAAATTAGTACATTTTAAGCCCACGCTGCTGCATAGTTTTTGGCCGGGAGACCGCAAACTGGCGCAATTTCTTTCCGAGGCATTGGAACTGCCTGTGGTAACGACCGTGTTCGAGGCGGTCTCTCTCAAGGCAGCCCGACAGTTTTCGGATACGATGATTTTTGTAGCATCCTCAGAGCCGATTTATCAGAGTCTGATTGCCGCGGGAATTCAGCCCGATCGCATTGTTCGGGTGCCGCTTGGGACGTTTGTGGATGAAGCGACAGTGTGTTTTGACCAACCTGGACAAATGCCCAGCATGGTTATTTGCGAGACACTGGTTAACGCTCTCGATTATGAACCTCTGTTTCTTGCGTGCCGGCATTTACTTGCCGATGGATTCGATTTTTCAGTTGCGGTGATGGGAGAGGGAGTTGCCGAACAGGCTATCCGCAAATTAATCAAACGGTTAGGGCTGACCTTGGCGATTACGGTTGTCCCGCCGCTCCGTCCGGTACGTCCGGTGCTTGAGGGGATGGATATTTTTCTGCATCTAAAGGACCGGAAGCGGTGCAACCTGGCGCTGCTGGAAGCGATGAGCGTTGGGTTGGTTGTTGCCGGCTGCCCCGATGGTACGATGGGATTGCTGCGTGACGATCAAACTGCGATCGTGTTTGATCCGAGCGACGAAATGAGTGTCTATCAGGGCTTAAAACGTCTGCTGTCAACGCCGGAGTTGGCAAGACGGCTGGCCGAAAACGCACGCCTGTATCTTCAGGAACATCACGGCGTCAGCGGCATGATCGAAGGTTACCTTGAAGTCTATAAACGAGCGATGAATACTTAAGGGTTCCTAAAAATCATTTTGCCGCTCAAAAGCAATTTAAAGTACCACCTTATCGAATATAACACGGATGTTTATTTTGAGACCTCAGTTCGCCTTTTTCGATGCAAATGAGGTTTTTTATTCGACACAAATCATCCATTATGTGGATTTGTGAAAAAAACAGTGTTTTTAGCCTAAAAATAAGGTTTCATGTGGAACACTACCCATTAGGAATTAGGATGTTTTTAAATAACGCTGTCAGGGAGAATATAAATTAGGTGTAAAAAGTGCAAAAAAGGACTTGACAGAAAATCATGATATTGGTAGCATACCTAATGTAATTCTGCTTTTCAAATATCCTTAAGCTCCTTCTGCCGCCTGTGGTTGCCCTGGGAAGTTGCACCGAACTTCCTCCTCCTTCTGCCACAGGCGGTTTTTTTGTTGTAATATATCGTAATTTCTTGATATATATATCAATGCAGCAAAACCCATTTGTAAGCAGGAGGCTACCTTCAAAGAATTAGAGAGACGATGTCGCCGCGTTCAAGTTTGGAGGCGGTTGGCAATTTGTCCAGATCGACCATAAAATAGCGTTCACATCGGCCCCGGGGTGGTCTGAGGTTTTCGACCAGTACGCTAACAGGATGTCCAATAAACTGTTGGCGGAATTGTTTCTGGAGGCGGTTATCTGCCGCTTGCAAAGCCTCGGCGCGAGCTTTGATGACGGCAGGATTGACCTTGCCAGGCATCTTCGCAGCGGGAGTGTCTTTGCGAGCGCTGAAAGGGAAGACGTGGATTTTTGCGAAACCAATTTGTTCGGCGACATCAAGAGTCTGGGCAAAGTCGGCCTCGGTTTCACCGGGGAAGCCGACAATAATGTCGGTGGTGATTGCCGGATGGTCCAGGGCGGCAACGACTTTCTCAATAACGCCATAGTAGTCTTCTAATGTATATTGGCGACACATTTTCTTTAGAATTGTCGGACTGCCGGACTGGATGGGCAGGTGCAGGTGGGGCATAATATTGGGATATTGGGTGAAAACGGTCAGCAGGCGGTCGGTTACATCTGCCGGCTCGAGGGAACTTAGGCGGATACGCGCTAGGCCTGAAACGGCGACCAATTGTTCAAGCAAATCGGCCAGAGCGTCCCTTTTTTCAGGGTTCCAGTGCTTTCGTCGGGCGGTGGACTGGCCGTAGGCACCGAGAAATATGCCGGACAAAACAATTTCCTTGTGGCCGGCAGAAACGAGGTTTTCAGCCTCAATGAGGACGGTTTTTACATCTTTGTTGCAAACATGTGTGCGGATTTTGGGTATGATACAATAGGAACAGAATGCATCGCATCCGTCCTGAATTTTTAAAAAAGCCCTGGATTGCCCCGAAAAACGTCGCAGCGGCTGCAAGACAGAGGCGGTTTTAGCAGATTCCAAGAGGTTTTTATCCTTGATTTTGTCTGGACTTGGTGGGATACTTGGGTTTTGTACGACAACGTTCGTCGTGAAGGCGATAAGGTCGTCAATAGCCTGAGCGAGTTTGGCCTTGTCAGGCACAATCCGGACTTCGTGGCCGGCAAGGGATTTGAGTTCATCTAAATCCGCCACGGCAAGGCAGCCGGTCAGGACAAGTGTGGCATTGGGGTTGAGGCTGCTTAGGCGGCGCAGCGACTGTCGGCTTTTTGCGGAAGCTGTGCCTGTTACGCAGCAACTGTTGACAATGATCAGGTCGGCTTGTCGGCCGCTTTGAGCGAGGGACAGACCGAGGCTTTCCAGGAGCTGTCGAAGCTGCTGGCTTTCATATTGGTTGACTTTGCAGCCAAGCGTATGGATTGCAAATGTTTTGGTCATCGTACTCGGTATTGTACGGAATAGGCCGGTCTGGATGCAAGTGTTTTTCAGATCGGGGTTCGAATCATAACTATTTTATTTTCTGGGAGAAGCGAAAATGGCTTCATCTATACAGGGTGTGTGGGCAATTGATATTGGAACCAGTTCACTTAAGGCGCTTTGCGTCCGTTCGGCTGGCGAGGGGCTTGAGGTTGTCGGCTTTGACTATATTGAACACAGCAAAGTTCTGTCAGGAGCTGACGTTAATTCACAGGAAAAGCACGATATCATTGCTGCGACACTGCGGCTGTTTCTGTCACAAAATGAAGTGGGTCAAAATCCTGTCGCGATCTCTATCGCCGGACAAAACAGCTTTTCCCGATTTATTAAATTACCTCCCGTAGAACCCAAAAAAGTCCCTGAAATTGTTCAATTTGAAGCGATTCAGCAGATTCCGTTTGATATCAATGAAGTCGAATGGGACTGGCAAAAAATGGAGGTTCCGGGCAGTCCGGATGCCGAAGTGGGAATTTTTGCCATCAAAAATGAATTGATTGCGGAAATTATGGATCACTTTACGCGCGAAAATCTTCGCGTTACGTGTGTCCAGATCGCCCCGATGGCGATGTACAATTATCTATTGTTTGACCGCAGCGACGTCAACGGAACCGGACAAAAAGCGACCGTGATCCTTGATATGGGGGCGGAAAATTCAACGCTGGTTATCTGTACTCAAGATAGTGTCTGGCAGCGAAGCATCCGCATCGGCGGCAACAGTTTTACCCATGCGATTGCCGAGGCATTTAAGCTGGATTTCGAAAAAGCCGAAAAGCTCAAGCGTTCAGCTCCATTGAGCAAATATATGCGTCAGATTTATACGGCGATGAAACCTGTTTATACAGAACTAAGCGGCGAATTGCAGCGAAGTATCGGCTTTTACAGCAGCAGCGGCGCCGGACGCGATAAAGGGTTTTCTCAGATTATCGCGATGGGCGGCGGAATGAAGCTTCAGGGGCTGACGAAATACCTTCAGCAGGCTACCGGATTGCCGGTAGTTAAGCCCGAATCCTTTGAAAAACTCCAGCCCTCGCCGGAGGTCTCTGCGGCCAAGCTTCATGAAAATATATGTGATTTCGGCGTTGTTTACGGTTTGGGCGTTCAACTTCTCGGACAGGCTAAAATCAATGTTAATATGCTG
>CAZVXR010000228.1:0-2264 GCA_964630865.1 uncultured Pirellulales bacterium
ATATCGGCGTGTTGAATCCCGAGGAATGGGACACTCGCGAGCCGGTCGGGGGTCTTCACCCATCCATCCTCGGCGTCACACGGATGCTTCAGGAAGGCAGTCATCAGTTTGATATCATCGATACCAAGGCGGCATTTTCAGACTACAAGCTGATTATTTTGCCTGACACGATTATGGTTTCGAAAGAAATGGCCGCAAACATAGAAGTGTATCTCAAGTCCGGCGGAGCGGTTCTCGCCTCGTTTGAGTCCGGCCTGGACGAAGAGAAGAAACAATTCGCCTCGCCGGTTTTCGGTGTATCGCTTACCGATGGAGGGCCGGTGGACGCCAAAGGTCGGCCCGCCCGTGGGCAGTGGTACTATGGCGGGGATTTTGTCGATTACATCCTGCCCAAAGGCGCTTTGGGCAAGGGGTTGCCGGAGACCGAGCATGTAATGTATCTGCGCGGGACATCCATCAAGGCTGCCGCCGGCGCCGAGACACTGATTGACGCGGCTAAATCCTATTTTGATCGCAATTACCGCCATTTCTGTTCGCATTTACAAACGCCATCCTCCGGCAAGGTCTATCAGCCGGCCGTCGTTAAAAACGGAAAGCTGATTTATTTCTGTCACCCGATCTTTACAACCTACGAAATAAATGCGCCGCTGTGGTGTAAGCGTCTATTCCTCAATGCCGTCGAAATGCTGCTGCCCCGTCCGTTGGTCCGCCACAACGGCCCCAGCGTCATTGTAACGACTCTAAATCGACAGGACGCTTACAACCGCCACGTACTCCATATACTCAACTATATCCCCGAACAGCGGAGCCAGAAAATTGCAGTGGTTGAAGATGTGATTCCCTGTTTTAATATGGCTGTCTCCATCCAGGTTGACAAAATGCCGACCTCCGTAATGACTGTACCGGACGGCAATGCGCTGCCTTTTGGCAAAAAAGAGGGACGATTGGAGTTTGTCGTTCCCAAAACTGAGGGCCACCAGATGGTCTGTATTCAGTATACATAGGTGAAAAAGGCACGTTACTCAGCATCACCTCACAAGCGGTATTTTCGAGAAATAGATAAGGCTCGTTCTTGCTCCTAAAGCATTATCAACAGGATAAAAAAGATGCCCCATGTCTTGATGTGCATGATTCAGAGGTCTGTTTTTTCTACTTGCCTGCCACCTGAAATAACCCAAAATGAAAAATGTTCAAACAAATCATTTTCTTGCGCAAAACGACCTCTTTTATTGCGCAAAATGACATTATTTTTTGTCGGCTGTAGATTATAATAGGACTGAGGTTTGGTTTCATCCTCATCTATGTGTCGCCTAATGAATGTGGGTTCGGGGTGATTTGAATGCTGAATAGTTGTCTCATAATGAAAGACACACGAAGTTTTGGGTAAAGCTTCGAAAAACAGATTAACTTTTTTATGGGGGTTTTAGAATGAATTCCTTGAAATGGCTTGCAATCGTTGTGTTGTTGTTCGTTCTGGCCGGTGCGCTTCAAGCCGCGGCCGTCATTTCGGCCAATCCGTTCCATGTTTCACTCGATCCGACACAGACCACCAGCTCGACGATCAGTTGGTCGGGCGTGTCGGGCACGGTTCAGGTGACGGTTTCGGTCAATGGCGGCCCGGAAGAGCAGATTTACAGCGGCAGCGGACCCAGTGTCGTCTATTCCGGCATCCAAACGCCGAACTGGTACGTCATGACGCTCAAGCAGAACGGTACCGCGATGTCGTGGACGTCGGTAACGACGCAGTGGAAGCCGGATTTCCAATTCGGTTTTAACATCCTTCCGGATCATGTGAACTGGTTCACTGACGCCAATTACAATCGTGATTGGGTCCAGGCGCGGCTGGAGCAGGATGTGGCCATGGCGTCCAGTTTCAAGGGTACGACCATCCGGTTTAACGTCTGGACGCACGGGACGTATATAGACGGCAATCAAAGCGGCGCCAATAAGTGGGTTTTCAGTAGCGAACTGTATCAAATTGCCGACAATATCGCCGATTGGCTGGGCACGGTCGCCTATGATCATAAGGTGCGTGTACTGTTTGCGTTTCACAACTCCTTCTATCATGACGGGCATCTGGCGGGTGCCGGGTTGACGCTGTCCGAGATTCAGTCGCGCACCAAAGACTGGATGTCGGTTTACATCAATGCCATCGAAACCCATCCCAAGGCCAGAGAGGTGGTTTTTGCTTATGACTATCAAAATGAAGTTTATCATCTGACACCCAATATCATCGACTATGTTCGCTATTGCATCGACAATGT
>CAZVXR010000229.1:0-18239 GCA_964630865.1 uncultured Pirellulales bacterium
AAAGACCATACGGATCAAATTTCCCCTGATACGACCCATTCGGGCTGAAGACCGGGCTGTTTTCTTCAAAGACACTGCCTGAGACAACGAGAAAACCGTTGCGTGACAGAGCGGACAACGTGTTGCTGTCAAACGTGTTAAACGGCGGAGCATAGCACAGCAGCGGATGTGCGGCATTCGTCCAGTCAATTTTAGGCGAGAGATTCGGGTCGGCGCCGGCCTGCTGAATCCAGAGACTGGAGTAATCGCCCAATAGCGTCTGTTTTCCAACGCGCAGGTATTCGGTCAATTCCTCGACGCTAAAGCCGCAGGTTTCGCAGGAGTAGAATTTTCCCGCGTCGGTATCCGCCCAATCCGAATGGGCAAGATTATTATTGTGATACAGGCCATGCTGGCCGATTTCCAAATTCGGATTGGCAATACGATTGTTGATCCAAACCACCGGGTCGGGGTCGCCGAACGCATTCCATATTTGTTTAGGAATAACAACTAATGAAATCGGCGTGTTTTTGCCGCCGGGCAAGTCCGCAGGAACCTGATAGCCTTTAACTGCCGGAGCATCGCCGATACCGTTGTAGCTTTCAAATTTACGAACTGCCCATTCCTCCGGAGTCAAAATAGCCGCATCCGTCATCAGTTGCGTAAATTCATTCTGAAACGACCGGCTCAGAGAGTCGATGCGCAGAATAAAATGAGTTTTATTTCGCGACCAGATTGCCTTGGCTTGCTTTGCTTTGTAAAAAAGATTCGGATCGGTCGGCCCATCGGCAACACCATCGTTATCGGTATCGGTTGGGTTGTATGGACTGGCAAGCGGATATCCGGAAATGCCCGGATTATTGCCAAGCTGATCTAATGCGTCAATTTTATTATCCGCATTCATATCCAAACGCGGCCCAGCCGCCGGACGAATGCATCCCGATAGAAAAATGACAACACAGCAAATTAAAACTACCACAATCTTATGGCTCATAAAATACCCAGGGTCATTTCTCTTCATCCCTCTCTTCGGTCGGGCTATCGTACTCTTCACTGTTCGCATCCTGGGTCAAGTCCCTATAGCCTGCCACTTCATCGGCCAGCATACTCTTGCGCATCTGTTCATATTCGTCCAGCGTCATCGTTACTTCGCGGGCCTGCGATCCTTTATACTCACCGAGGATTCCCGCATTGGCCATCATCTCGATAATCCGGCTGGCACGGGCGTAACCGATAGACAGTTTCCGCTGCAGGAGCGACACACTGCCGCGTTTGGTTTCCAGTACAATCCGCACCGCGTCATCAAACATATCATCCTTGCTGCCCTCGCCAATATCAATCCGATTCATCTGCATTAGGTCAAGATTGTACTGCGGCTGCGCAACTTCTTTCAGGAAATTGACCACGTTGCGAATTTCCTCATCATCCATATACGCACCCTGCGAGCGAATCAAATCGCTGGTACCGGGCTTAAGGAACAGCATGTCGCCCTGCCCTAAGAGCGCTTCGGCACCGTTCTGGTCGAGGATAATCCGGCTATCCATGCGGGCCGCCACGCGGAATCCGACACGGCATGGCATATTCGCCTTAATCAGCCCTGTAACCACCGTCGCCTGCGGACGCTGGGTCGCGACGACCAAGTGAATCCCGACCGCGCGGCTCTTTTGAGCGATACGGACAATATAGGATTCGACTTCTTTGGCGCTGGTCATCATCAAGTCCGCCAGTTCGTCGATAATGATTACGATATGCGGCAGCTTCTTGGGTATCTTGGCTTCTTCCTCCGGCGTCGAAGGATGGAAAAGCTCATTAATCTGTTCCGGCGACAGCATATTGTAAGAAGCGATATTACGCACCTTGGCCTCAGACAAAAGCTCATAGCGTTCGTCCATCGTCGTTGTCGCCCATTCCAGAATCTGTTCGGCCTTGCGCGTTTCGGTAACCGTCGGACACATCAGATGCGGAATGGATTCAAACATCGCCATTTCCACCATCTTCGGGTCAATCAGGATCATCTTGACTTCATCCGGCCGACGGGTAAGAAGCACGCTGGTAATAATCGTATTGATGCAAACGCTTTTGCCCGAACCGGTCGTACCGGCAATCAGCAAATGCGGCATACTGGCCAGGTCGCTGACCAGCGCTTCGCCCGAAGAACTCTTGCCGAGAAACAGCGGAATCTGCATTCGGGAGATTTGCGAACCGCCGCGAAGAATTAAATCCTTCAGCCGCACCGTTTCACGCTGGCTGTTAGGCACTTCGATACCAATGGTATGTTTACCCGGCAGCGGCGCGACCACGCGAACGCTCCCCGACCCCAGCGCACGAGCCATATCATTGGACAGATTGGAAATCTGATTGACCTTAATTCCCGGCGCCAGCTGCAGCTCATACATCGTAATCGCCGGCCCCGGCTCAGCATTGACCACCTGGGCATTGACGCCGAATTCATTGAGCAGCCCTTCCAGCGTATGGGCTTTTTCCTCCACCATTTTGCCCTGAATTGCGGCAAAGCCCTTTTCCGGCTCTTTGAGCAAATCCAGCGGCGGAAGCTGATAATCATCATAAGTGGCAGGCTTATAATCCGGCTGTTTGGGTTTTGGCGCGGGTTTGGGTTTGACAATGGGTTTTGGCTTTTCAGGAGCGGTATTTTGTACCGACTCCTCAACGTCTGTCACCTCGTCCGCGATTGCGGTTTCCTCCGGACTGTAAGCAGGCTGTTCTTCTGCCTGCGACACATCGATTGCCGTCTGCCCATCTGCGGGTTGTTCGCTTTCGCCGCGTATGGTAATTTTGGGCTTAGCTTTGCCCAATTGGATTTTGTTGGGCAGTTCTATATCCCGCAGCGAACCTTTGGGTTTCTGTTTTTCGCTTAGCCGTTTCCAAATATCCGACAAGGCGACAGATTGCTCTTTGGCCACATTGATCGCAGGAACGGCAATCCCGAAAAACTTCATCACGCCCAACCCAAACCATCGAACCAGTGCAAGCACCAGTGAATCGGCCAGCAGAACAGCCCCCACAATCCAGGTGCAAACAAGGACAATCACCGTCCCCAGCAGAGCGAATTTCTGGATCAGCAGATTTCCGGCCGCGATGCCTATAATCCCCCCATTACTCAACGGAAAATCCATCCCTGAAAAATTCAACGCCCCGTTCGGCAGACGAACAATCCGATAATCATACACCCAGCCAAGACAAAGTTTGTACAAAATGCCGTATTCCTGGCTGTTATCCGGCCAGAGCAGATACCACGTCGTCGATGCCGCCGCGATCATCAGCAATGCGCCAATAATTCGCAGCACCGGCTGAGTAACCTCCGTCCCGGCAAGATGCGTAACCAACAGCCAGACCCCCGCGAACAGCCCCAGCAGCACGCCGGGACCAATATAGTAGTGCATATAATACGCCGCGAATGCCCCCGCCGGCCCGCACCAATTGTGAACCGGCTGATTGTGCGGCCAGGCGTACTCACTCGGCGCATCGGCTATATCAAAACTGGCCGCGCTGCAAAACAAAAACACACACGCCGCCAGTAAAATCCCTTCAACCGCCATTCGATATAAATTACTGTGTTTCACGCCTATTATTATCCTGAATGAATAAAAACAGCCCTGCTGACATAGTCAAGGCTGATTCGTCTTATATCGGCTATTTTGAGACAATCTCTGCAACGTTCAATAAAGCTATTATAGTGTGGATTTATAGAAATGAAAAGTCTGATTTTATCGGCCGTAAAACCCTTTTTTCCGGGCTTTGGCGGCCCGCGGCCCGCTAAAGAACATAAACGCCAGCAAAATCAGCCCCGCCCCGGCCAGCAGCATCGCCGTTCGATAGCGTGGTTGGATCGAACGGACAACCCAGACCGGAAGCTGTTCATTGGGGTCGGCAGGCTCCGCCTCTTCAACCACTTTTCGTGCCAGCGTCGCAAGCTGAGGATTATACTCGACCGGATAAATCGTATTCGGCTCCGCAGGCGTCTGACCAAGCGTGATCTGCTGAAGTCGAACCAGCACATTGGGATCGTGTTCAATCAGGGCAATTTGTGACTTGTACTGATCGATCATCTCCCGCAGTTTCTGGTTATCCCGGAGGGTTTTTTCCAGCATCGTTCGACTCTGGAAATACTCGGTTATCTCCGTCCGCACCAGAAACGACAACACCATCGCGGTCATTCCTGCCCCGAAGAACGCACAAAATACCATGAATAGGATCAACAATAATGTCTTATTCATCTGTTACGACGGCTATCCTTTTAAATACATTCCCGAAAAAAAACGGCAGAGACCCCCGCGATGGAGACCTCTGCCGTAAGAATCGACCTAATTAGGCTTTGTACTTGAAGATTTGTCCGCCATAAACGGCCGCGGTACCAAGTTGCTCGTGAATCCGGAGTAACTGATTATACTTGCAGATGCGGTCGGTACGGCAGGGAGCGCCGGTTTTGATCTGGCCTACGCCGGTGGCAACCGCCAGATCAGCGATGATGCTGTCTTCGGTTTCGCCGGAACGGTGGCTCATAATTGCGGTATAACCGTTGCGGGAGGCCAGGTTGATCGCCTGCAGGGTTTCGGTGAGCGTACCGATCTGGTTGACTTTAATCAGGATCGAATTGCCGCAACCCTTTTCGATACCCATTGCCAGACGCTTGCTGTTGGTAACAAACAGGTCGTCGCCAACGAGCTGGCATTTGCTGCCGAGCTTATCGGTCAGTTCTTTCCAACCCGCCCAGTCATCTTCGGCCAGGCCGTCTTCGATGCTGACGATGGGATAATTCTTGACCCACTTTGCCCAATGCTCGACCATATCTTTGGAAGAAACGAGATTTTTCGGAGCGGATTTGAAGAATTTATACTTCTTGCTCTCGTACATTTCGGTGGTCGCCGGGTCCAGTGCAATTGCGATTTCCTTGCCCGCCTTGTAGCCGGCTTTCTTGATCGCTTCCATAATCACATCCAGCGCTTCATCATTGCTCTTGAGTGAGGGGGCAAATCCGCCTTCATCGCCGACGGAGGTGTTGTAGCCTTTGGCCTTCAGCACGCCCTTGAGGGTGTGGAAGACCTCGGCACCCATTTGCAGAGCCGTCGGGAAGTCCGCGGCGCCGATGGGCATGACCATAAATTCCTGGAAATCGACATTATTGTCGGCGTGTTTGCCGCCGTTGAGGATGTTCATCATCGGTACCGGCAGGATATTGGCATTGCAGCCGCCAACATAGCGGTACAGAGGCAGATCGACTGAATTAGCGGCAGCCTTTGCCACAGCCAACGATACACCGAGAATGGCGTTGGCGCCGAGTTTGCTCTTGTTGGCTGTTCCGTCAATATCGCACAGATAATTATCCAATTCTTCCTGGGCCAGAGCATCCATCCCGATAATTTCCGGGGCGATAATCTTATTGACATTATCGACCGCCTGCAGAACGCCTTTACCCATATAGCGTTTCTTCTTGGCATCGCGCATTTCACAGGCTTCGTGGGCTCCCGTGCTGGCTCCCGACGGAACCGCTGCCCGACCAAATGAGCCATCGTCCAGCAGTACATCGACTTCCACAGTCGGATTGCCGCGGGAATCCAAAATTTCTCTCGCTTTTACATCCACAATCGTCGTAAACATATTCCATTTTCCTTTCATTGGTTAGGATTATCATTCAGCGCAGACTAAAACCGCCGAAATATACACAGAACACCAGAATACCTCACCCCAACCCAAACGTCAAGAATCGATTTTGGAGAAAATGGGATAGACAGGGAACAACGTATCCCCCGAACCTACGATCTGGCGGTTAACAATCAACTCTTTCGGAATCCGTCCAAAAATCGTAACTCATTTAGCAGCAATTATCTACAGAATCGCTATTCGGGACAGCCCCACAGCCTTAGTATCGATAATGCTCCGGCTTATATGGGCCTTCGTCGGAGATACCGAGATAGGACGCTTGCTTTCGGGTCAGCCTGGTAATTTTGCCGCCGAGGGCTTCAACGTGCATCCGGGCAACTTCCTCGTCGAGCTTTTTCTGGAGGGTATAGACGCCGGGCTTGAGTTTTTCGGTCGCCAGCCAAATCTGAGCCAAACACTGATTGGTAAAGCTATTGCTCATGACGAAACTGGGATGCCCCATCGCACAGCCTAAGTTGACTAAGCGACCTTCTGCAAGGACAAGTATCGACTTGCCGGACGGCAGCGTCCATTTATCCACTTGCGGCTTGATGGTCAGCTTTTTGCACTTCGGGTTATCTTCAAGATAGGTCATCTGGATTTCACTGTCGAAATGCCCAATATTGCAGACAATGGCTTCATCTTTCATCTCCTCGATATGTTTGCCAGCAATCACGTCGCAGCAGCCGGTGGCGGTAACAAAGATATCGCCCTGCGAGGCGGCCAGTTCCATCGTTGTAACTTCATACCCTTCCATCATTGCCTGCAAGGCACAGATGGGGTCAATTTCCGTAACCAGCACACGGGCCCCAAAGCCGCGCATCGAGTGGGCACAGCCTTTGCCGACATCGCCATAACCGCAGATAACGACTACTTTACCGGCGACCATCACATCGGTTGCACGTTTGATGCCATCGGCAAGCGATTCGCGGCAGCCGTAGAGGTTGTCGAACTTGCTTTTGGTTACGGAGTCATTGACATTAATCGCTGGGAAAGGCAGCCCCCCCGCCGCCGCTAACTGGTAAAGACGATGGACGCCCGTAGTGGTTTCTTCGGATACGCCACGGAGTTTTTTGGCAAAGGATGTCCACTTCTTCGGGCTTGCTTTGACGCTTGCAGCAAGGCGGTCCAGAATAATCTGAAACTCTTTGTTGTCGGTCTTTTTCTTGAGCAATGCGGGATTCTTTTCGACTTTCATCCCGTGTACGACCATCAGGGTCGCATCGCCGCCGTCGTCAACAATCATATCCGGGCCGGAACCATCGGGCCAGGTCAGCATTTGCTCAGTACACCACCAATACTCTTCGAGTGTCTCGCCTTTCCATGCGAAAACAGGCGTTTTGCCCCGAGCGGCAATCGCCGCGGCAGCGTGATCCTGTGTGGAAAAGATATTGCACGAAGCCCAGCGGACATCGGCGCCCAAAACTTCGAGCGTTTCAATCAGCATGGCCGTCTGGATGGTCATGTGGAGACTGCCGGCAACCTTTAACCCTTTAAGCGGCTTGATCTTGCCGTATTTTTTACGGACGGCCATCAATCCAGGCATTTCCTTTTCGGCCAAATCCATTTCACGCCTACCCCACTGAGCCAGCGATATATCCTTGACCCTATAAGCTAATGTTAAGTCCAGATTTTGAACATTTTTGACGGAACCGGCATTGCTTTTTTTCATAAAAATCCTTTATTTTTCGTAACTCATTATGGATGCGTATTATATACTGAAAGAGGAAACCTTGCAACACGGAAATTTGTCAATTTCACAGAACCGGCAGAACTTCCATTGCGTAGAGAAATTATTAAGCTCTTTAAAGAGAAAAAAGGCATGAGCGTGTAAAAGGGGAGAAAACTTTCGCGGAGCTGGGGGGACGCAAAATGGTTAAAGGCGGTCTTGATTATCCTGAGATTAGGAAATCATTACCGCCTTTTTAGTCACCTCTATTCAACAACTTTTTATGATTTTATTTTTCTCCCGCCAAAACTTCCGCAATATTCAGAAGATGATCCTTGATACGCCGGTAAGATGTCAGCATGTCGGTATAAATCAGACTCTTGAGGGGGGTTGCTTTGCCATCCCCCACACGAGCCAGATGTTTGCTGCGGCATTCTTTCATAAAGCTGGTAATTGCGTTACTCTTGGTATGTGCCTCACTAAGAAAATCAGCATCGCCATTATTTTCATTGCCGACAACATTTATCCGTTCAATAAAGGTCGTCGCCATATCATGTAATTCCAACAGTTCCTCTTTAGCCTCCGCTGAAAGATGCTGATTGCTGTCACGCATCTTGAGTCGGAGTTTTAAAATGCTGGTCACATAGTCGCTGACCGACTCATATTCATCGGCCATGCGAATTTGACCTCGTCCCTCATCCATCATTTCATGAGAAATCTTGCCGATCATTACATGACTAAGAAATTCCACAATTTCTTTTTGCATGACATCCAGGTCATTTTCCATCTGAAAGATTTCTTCAAAACGATTGCGATTGTTATTCACATCATGGAGGGATTCACGAAGAATATCCATCGATTTGCGGCAGAGGGTTCCCATCTGCAGGATTTCTTTGCGGGATTGCTCCAGCCCAATCACTCCGGTATCATAGATTCGGACATCCAAATAGGTCCGCCTTGGTTTTTCTGAAACTTTTTTATCCGGAACAAGCCAGCTCAAAAAGCGTGCATAAGGTCCTACAAGAGGTAAAAACACAAATACGTTAATAATATTGAACCACGAATGCGTTGCAGCGATAGCAATCTCCGCATTGGGAAAGGTCTCCCGCCCATTAACCATTACCGGTATCTCTGGAGCATCGCATCCAAGAAACGTCTTTGTGAACCAGACAATAAATGGCGTATAAATGAAAAATATCACCGTAATCCAGCAGACACCCAGCGTATTAAACATCATATGGGCATATGCGGCTCGTTTGGCATTTGTCGTTGTACCCAGCGATGCCAGCCATACAGTAATCGTCGTACCAATATTTTCGCCCAGCACAAGTCCCGCCGCGGTTGGATAATTAATTAGTCCTGTCGTCGCCAACGCCATGGTGATACCTACTGTTGCCGAAGAAGACTGGATGACCGCCGTCATGACCGCCCCGGTCAGAACACATTTTATGACACCCTGATAGCTGTCGGCGCTGAACCTATGGAACCAAGCTTCAAATTCCGGCATCCCCTTGATGGGCGAAAGCCCTTTGGTCATCATATCCAAACCAAAGAAAACCATCCCAAGTCCGACGAGGATCATTGCGATAAAGCGAACTCGTTCATGTTTAGAGAATAGGTAAAAAAAGGCTGCAATACCGATTAGAGGCAGGCCGTATTGTGTTAAACTGAAAGCCATAATCCATGCCGTCACTGTCGTGCCGATATTGGCGCCGAAAATCACAGGAATCGCCTGCTCCAGTGTCATCAGGTTGGCATTAACCATGCTAACGACCATTACTGTTGTAACGCCACTGGCTTGAATAATCCCTGTGACCGAGGTTCCGACCAGGACGCCGGAAATCCGGTTGTTTGTAACGGAACCGATCATTCTGCGAAGGCGTTCCCCAGAAACAGCCTGCAGACCATCGGACATATCCTTCATTCCATATAAAAAGACACCCAACCCCCCTATCACCAACGAAAACATCTCAAGAAACTGCTGATAATTCATAGATCATCTTCCTTAACTTGATTCTTATCCTGCAATTGACTATTTTGCCAATCGACAAAGAATCTTAATTCCTTGCTCAATCTTCACGTCGGTGGCCGCATAGCTGATTCGAAAATGATATTACTGACACTTAATCATTCTGTTCATCAATAGCTCGAGACATTCGGCAGTTTGTGCATTGACCCTGTTGTCAGATATACAATTCTTTCGCAAATATTGGTTACACGATCCGCAATGCGTTCCAGGTTATGCGCCGCCCAAATCTGGTATGTTGCACGATTGACATCCTGGGGACGAACCAGCATTTTATTGATCAGCTCGCGATAGACCTTGTCGTTTAACTGGTCAACCTTGTCATCCATATCGCAAATGGACTCCGCGGCTTTGGCGTCGCGATGAATAAAGGCATCCAGGCTCTTGCACAGCATCTCTACCGCGATTTCAGCCATCACAGGAATATCCGTCATGGGTGTTACGGGATCTTCCTTGCCAAGCAGCAATACGATCTTGGCGATTCCCTCGGCATGGTCGCCCATCCGCTCCAAATCGGTAATGATATTCAAAATAGCGATCATCTCACGAAGATCGGATGCGACAGGCTGCTGCAAAGCGATCAAATTGACACAGTCGTCTTCGATTTTCCATCGCTGAGCGTTGATCAATTCGTCGTCTTTGATAATCCGTTCGGCCTGCTTCATGTCGCGATCTTTCATCGCCTGTATCGAAGATCGGATCGCCTTTTCGACCGCCTGCCCCATAGCGACAACTCGGGACTCCAGTATCTGAATGTGTTTGCGAAAGCTATCTCTCATTGTTTTTCCTTTTTTAACCAAAATTTCCGCTAATATAATTTTCAGTCAGTTTTTTTTGGGGAGTAGTGAAAACATCCTCCGTCAGACCGAATTCAACCAGTTCACCTAAATACAGAAACCCCGTATAATCCGACGCCCGCGCGGCCTGCTGCATATTATGGGTCACGATAACCAACGTATAATGTTCCCGTAACACCCGAAGCAGTTCTTCAATACGCATCGTCGCAATCGGGTCCAGTGCCGAACAGGGTTCATCCAACAGAATCACGTCCGGTTTCAGCAGCAGCACGCGAGCAATACACAGCCGCTGCTGTTGCTCCAGGGATAACTGTCTGGCATTTTGCCCCAGTTTATCTTTCAAAACGTCCCACAACCCAACGTCTTCCAGACCCTTTTGAATCATTTCCATCGTTTCATTTTTCGAACGCATCTGCCTGTGAATACGCAATCCGAATTTCAGATTATCCAGAATGGATTGATCAAATACATTCGGTCGCTGAAATACCATGCCGACCTTTTTCCGCAAGGCGACAACATCCGTTCCAATATCCAGAATATTTTGTCCCTCAATTATAATTCTACCCTCGGTATGGACGCCTTCAATCAAATCATTCATTCGGTTGATGCATCGCAACAATGTTGATTTGCCGCAGCCGGAAGGTCCTATCAGCGCAGTAACATTGTTCTGAGGTATCCGCAGCCGGATTGCTTTCAGTGCAGGAAAGTCTCCATAGAACATATTTAGATTTTCAATTTCAACTTTTGCGGTAAATTCCATTTTTTATCCAAATTTGCCGGTAATATAGTCGTCAGTCCGCTGATCACTCGGATGCGTGAACATCACATTGGTTTGGTCAACCTCGACCATCTCTCCCATAAGAAAAAATGCCGTGCGATGGCTGACGCGAGCTGCCTGCTTGGTATTGTTTGTCACCAAAATCTGCGTGTACTGCTGTGACAATTGCCCCATTGCATCCTCCACTTTGGCAGTCGAAATAGGATCCAATCCTGAACAGGGCTCATCATACAGAATAACATCCGGTTCTACGGCAAGCGTTCGAGCAATGCAGAGCCGCTGCTGCTGTCCGCCGGATAATTTGGCGGCCGAGGTTTTCAGACGATCCCTGACTTCATCCCAAAGATATGCCTTTTTTAGCGAATCTTCGACAAGAAATTCGATTTTAGCCCTGTCTTTAACGCCGTGAACCTTGGGACCATAGGCAATATTTTCATAAATGCTGATCGGCAACACCTGCGGCATCGCGAAAATAATCCCTATTTTTTTTCGCAGCAGCGTGTCGTCAATATCCTGGGCGTTTTGATTCTCAAAAATAATAACGCCTTTTTGCCGATAATTGATATTCAGCGAATTAAGTCTGTTGAGCGCTCGCAAAAAGGTTGTTTTACCGCTGTTGGAAGGACCAATGATACCCAAAATCTCGTTTTTATAAACTTCGAGATTGATATTCTGCAAGACCTGCTGGTCCTCGTAATAGCAGTTAAGATTAACTGTCTTAATCATGGCGTTTTGTTCTACCATTGCTTTTTCTTCCTAAAATGAGAACGCAGGATGATGCTGACCAGATTCATTAAACACACAAGCCCAATCAGAACCAATCCCGTCCCAAAACTGAGCTTTTCAGGCATATTCGGCACCTGTGTTGAAATGACATATAAATGGTAGGGCAATGCCATAACCTGATCAAACAGCGAATTGGGAAGCCGAGGCAGGTAAAATGCCGCCACCGTGAACAAAATCGGGGCCGTTTCTCCCGCCGCTCGGCTCAAGCTCAAGACGGTACCTGTCAAAATGCCGGGGATAGCGTATGGAAGAACGCAATAACGCACCGTCTGCCATCGGGTCGCTCCCAGCGACAAGCTGATTTCCCGATAGGCCATCGGCACCGCCTCAAGGGCCTCTTTGGTAGCGGTAATAATTACGGGAAGACTCATAATCGCCAGCGTCAGCGAACCTGCCAGAATCGACACGCCCAGTCGCATAAACACGACAAACAATGTAAATCCGAATAAGCCATAAACGATTGAGGGGATACCCGACAGATTGACCACCGACAGCTTGATCAGACGTGTAAACAAGTTGTCTTTGGCGTACTCAACCAGATAAATTGCTGAGAGTATCCCCAGCGGCAGCGAAAATGCCATCGTCCCTGTAATCAGCAGTACCGTTCCAATGATCGCGGGAAAGATGCCGCCGTCCTTCATCCCGTTACGCGGCATTGCCGTGAGAAACTCCCACGTTATGGCGCTCCATCCGCGGCTGATGACAAAATATAGGATCAGCAAAATTGGGATAACAACCAACAGCGTAACCAAGCCTAATACGCTAAAGGCAATCTTTTGTCGGAGATTGGCGCCGTTCATCTTCGACCCTTCCTTAGATACATATCCGCGGTGAAATTTAAAATAAATGTAATAATAAACAGAACCAACCCAACAGCAAACAAGGCATAATAATGCTGCGAGCCGCTGACGGTTTCGCCCATCTCGCCGGCAATCGTCGCAGTCAAGGTACGAAGCGGCTGCAGGAGCGACTTGGGGAGAATCGGCGCGTTGCCGGTTACCATCATCACCACCATGGTTTCGCCAATAACACGTCCAATACCGAGCATGACCGCGGCAATAATACCCGAAGACGCCGCCGGCAGTACAACACGCCAGAGCGCCTGCCATCGCGTCGCACCAAGGCCATAGGCGGCCTCTTTATACATCCGCGGCACACTAATCAGTGCATCCTCGGAAATACTGATGATGGTAGGCAACGCCATAAACGCCAGCAGAAAAACGCCTGTCAGTCCGCACATTCCCGTGTTCAGATGAAATGTATTTTTGACAAATGGACCCAACCAGACAATTCCAATAAACCCCAAAACCACACTGGGAATCGAAGCCAGAATTTCGATCAGCGATTTCAGGATGGTTTTCAGATAACCGGGGGCGACTTCAGCAATATATAACGCCGTTGCAACGCCTATCGGCACACAAATCACAATCGCACCAAAAGTAACCATTACAGACCCCATCAGCAACGGCATGACCCCAAACGTCGGCGGCTCCGAAATCGGCAGCCACTTTTGCCCCGTGAGAAAGTCCTTTAAGGAGTAGGCACGAAACAGCGACAGAGAGTCTTTCAGCAAAAACAAAAAAATCAAAATAACAAAAGCAATAATCGCAAAACCACTCAGGCGAATCGCTGTTTCGATGATTCGTTCGTTAATCTTTTTTCCCAAGGCTTGCCTCCAGAGGTACAAAACCGGTTTCGGCGAACTGCTGCTGCCCTTGATGACTCAATGTAAAATCGATAAACTGCTTTATAATTCCCTTTGGCTCTCCATTGACGTAGAAGTATAATGGGCGAGACAGCGGATACTTTTTACTCAACACATCCTGGATGTCCGGAAGACAGCATTCCTCGGCCCTCTTTCCAACTTTAAGCGTTTTTGTACGCCCAGAAACATAACCCATTCCGAAATATCCAATCGCAGATTCATTATTGGCGACCTCTTCTACAATCGTCTGAGAGGACGTCAGCAAAAGAGCTTTCGGAGAAAACTCTGTATTACAGTCCTTTTTACCCCCACAGAGCACTTCTTCCTTGAAATAAATATGCGTTCCGGAACTGACTTCGCGGGACAATAGGACAATCGGTAAATCCTTCCCGCCGAACTCTTTCCAGCTTTTCACTTCTCCGGTAAAAATCCGCTTTAAATCATCAATGGTAAGCTGGTCAACCGGATTTTTCAGATTCACAATCACGGCAACCCCATCATAAGCGACAACAATCTCGTTGGGCTCAACGCCTCGCTTTCGAGCAGATTCAATTTCCTCCGCTTTCATTTCACGGGAAGTCGCTGCGACATCGCAAGAGCCATTGATCAGCGACGCTATCCCAACGCCGCTTCCGCCACCGGTTATGGCGACAAAAACATCGGGCGTTACTTTCATAAATTCTTCAGCGACTTTCTGTTCCGCATTAACCATCGTATCCGAGCCTTTGAGCTGCAGCTCACCCTGACTCTTTTCGCCTGGAGAGGAACGTTTACAACCGACCGTAAAACAAAGAGTTAGCGACAAAATTAAAAGACCACATAGAAACTTTTTCATCTGGAAACTCCTGATTTATTAACATTCCATTAGGTTTTTGGCTTAGTTTTTATTAGGGCGGATTGTAATGCCAAAATGGAGTTTGGGCAACACTTTTCTGGTTTTCACAGGATTTTCGCAAGAACACTTTTTAGAGACACGGCAAATTAACAAAAAAAGAGCGAAACTCAATTGAGCCTCGCTCTTTATCATTTATTATTTTGCGGGCTATTCAGGACTAACTTATCTTGTTAAGAATTTCGATACCCTGTTCAATTTTTGCATCGGTAGTGGCATAACTGATTCGAAAGTGCGTGTCTTGTTCACTGAAAACATTGCCCGGAATGACCAAAACATTATTTTCTATTGTCTTTTGGACAAAAGCGGTCGCATTTGGATATTTTGGCGGAACTTTGACGAACAGGTAAAATGCCCCGCCGGATTTAACCACTTCATAGCAGCCGGACAAACCCTGAACAATCCGGTCGCGTTTTTTGCGATAGGCGCCGACATATTCAGTCATATCGAAATCCATCGCCTCGGCAGCGGCTATCTGGAACGGCGTTGGGGCACAAACAAACGTGTATTGCTGAATCTGGAGCATTTTGTCCATCAGCGGCTTGAGACTTTCGGCGGCCGCGGCATATCCCATTCGCCAGCCGGTCATGGCGTAACTTTTGCTATAGCCTTTGAGAACCAGCGTACCCTCATAGTACGGTGCGATACTCTCACTGGGGCTGTCATAGCAAAACTCTTCGTAGATTTCATCGCTAAGAACCAGAAGGCCGTGCTTTTTCGCAATTTTCGCAATGGCCTGAACTTCGGCATTGGTGTAGACCATACCCGTCGGATTAGCCGGGGAATTGAGAATCAATAGCTTGGTCTTATCGGTGATCGCCTTCTCAATTTTATCTATAGGCAGCTTGAAATCCGGGTAACTATCCACAAAGACACATTTTCCGCCAAGCATATTGATCAAGTGCTTATAAATAACGAAATAGGGGTCCGCCATAATGACTTCGTCGCCGGGATTGACGGTTGCCATAAAGGCCAGCTGCAGACCGCCGCTGACACCGCTGGTCACAAAACATTGCGGATTTTTCCAGCCGCAGTCTTGGGATGTTTTCTGCCTGATTTTATCCAACAGCTTTTGCTCGCCAGCCGTCTGCGAATAGCGATTAAAACCACCTTCAATGGCCTTAATTGCGGCCTTCTTAATCGGTTCCGGCACATCGAAATCCGGCTGACCAATCGAAAAATTAATCGGGTCTTTTAATTGGGCGGCCAACGCAAAAACTTTCCGTATTCCGCTGGCATCGATCTGCTTCGTTCGATCGGCAAGATACTCTCTCATAGATATCCTCATTCGTTCAAATCCGTTGAAGCGGCGCAGAAAAAAACCATCCGGAAGAAAGGTTTAGCTTTATTCCGGACGGTCAAATTGGTCACGCTGCTTCCACTTAAATCCCCGTTATTTCTTTCCAGCGGCTTTGGCGGCTGGTGCGGCTTTTGCGACTGGTGCGGCCTTGGCTGCGCCTGCCGCTGCTTTAGTTCCACCCGCAGCGGCGGCAGGTGCTGCTGCGCCTGGTGCGGCAGCATCTTCCGTGGTCTTTTCTGCACCCTTTTTACCAGTACCGGCTTTGCGGTGCGACACTTTGGGCAAACCCAACACGGAACGCTCGTCTTCCCAGCGTTCTTCCTGTTTGAGCTTTTCTATCCGCTCGCCGCGACTAAGCACATTACGATGTCTGGCTAACGCGCCTTTAACTCTCAATGAACGATCAATTGACATTGATTAACTCTCCTGTATATCTTGACCTTATTTATTTACTTTTTTTCCGTACACATCCTGAAACGGCTTGGAAGCAAAACGCTCAAAGCCTGCCGGCGCTTTATAGTTGGCGCCAACCTGTTTAATTTTTTGTTTCAGCCGATACCCCTCCGTTCCGGCCTTATTTACTGTATCAAATCGATCCTTGCTAATAACATAATAGTAGGAACCGTCTTGTACTATTACCGTCTCAATTCCATTTGCCTTAAAATACTCCTGCACCGGCAACAAATCATTCTTCTTTGTATAGGCAACAATAACTATCGCATTGTCGCCAGTTGAGATCGCCTTTTCGATTTCAGGCTTTTTTTGCAGCTGGCTCTGCACCCCCGCCGGCAATTGCGGTCTCGCAGGTTCTACGGGTTTTATCGTCGCTGGAACCTCGACCTTGGCGACCACTGCCGGCTTCGGTGCATCCGCCGGCTTATCCACCATTTTTTTGGGAGAGGTGTAATTAAGTACAACTTCATCCCTGTTTATCGGCTCTTCAAATTTACGAGAGCTTGACGGCTCAATGACAACATCCGTCTTTTTTAATGCTTTGGCTATCAGAGAACTCACTAAGACGATCACAACAACCGCCGCAACAACAATCCCCGTCCACTTCAAAAGCGTTTTATCATTAACCACATCCCGAAGCACATTCATCAGGCGGGATGGCGCCTTGGGCTTTCTTAATATCTGCCCTTTCAAAGCAACATGCGGCTTACTTGCCAGCTTTGAAATCGGCTTTATTGGGGTCGACATCCCAGAAACCGGTTTGACGCCTGTCGGCGACGGCTTCAGAAAAATCCTCGGCTCCGTACTCGGTTTCTGTTGAGGCACAGGCTGAGTCTGCGGCGACATATTAAGACCTTCGGCCTCTTTTTTACGCCGAATCGCCTCGTATAATGAAATTTTATTCATTTCACGCACCATAGGATCTCTTTTTTAGCCAAGTTCTGGAATCCATTCGAGCGGCATTTTCAGGCCATCCGAGTATCCTTTTGCCAAACCAGTAGCGTACGATACCCTATTTCCCGCCGTATTTCAACTCTAAAAAATGTGAAATGGAAATTTTACAACGAAATTGTCTCTTGACATTCAATCGTATTTCGGATAATTAAAAGCCCTTTAATAATTCTCTTTACTCACAACTGCGTGTTTGGTATAGGGTTTAGTGCTTAAATTTTCTCGGACAGACGCCGAATCTGTAGTTTGTGTCTGATCTATAAATAATTGAATTTTAATAGGTTGCAGGAGTAGATATGCTTCCAACAAAGAAAAAAAGCCATTCGACGACGCGTTCTCGTCGGGCTCATACAGCACTCAAGCCGGTGAATTATTCACTGTGCAAAAAGTGTGGCGCCGCGAAACTGCCGCATGCGGCATGCGGAAAATGCGGATATGTTAACTCTGATATTACCCTAAAAATGGATCAAGGGGCCGAAGAGTAATATTATGCGAATTGCCATCGACGCGATGGGCGGGGATTACGCCCCCAGCGAAATTATCGCCGGCGCGCTGGAAGCAAAGGAACTGCTCAAGACTGGCGAGGAACTGGTTCTGGTTGGGGATGAGGAAATGATTCATTCGCAACTTGTGACCCTCAAAGCCAAGCCGGATACTTTTCGTATTTTCCATGCTCCAGAAGTCATCGGAATGGATGAGTCCCCCATAGACGCGCTTCGCAAAAAACCGAAAAGTTCCATTGCAGTTATGGCTCGTTTGGCATCCCACAAGCAAGTCGATGCGGTAATCTCGGCAGGCAATACCGGAGCCTGTGTGGCAGTCAGCCAATTGCGAATGCGAAATCTGGAGGGGGTTGTTCGTCCGGGCATCGCGGTGGTTCTGCCAACTTACAACGGACCGGTAACGGTTTGCGATGTGGGAGCGAATATTGCATGTAAGCCTATCCATTTATATCAGTATGCGGTCATGGCTAGCGCTTATTCGAATCTAATGCTTGGAATCAAGACTCCGAGAGTCGGAATTATGAATATTGGCGAAGAAGAAGCCAAAGGCAATGATTTGGTCAAAAAAACCCGTGCCCTGCTGAAATCCGACCCCAATATCAATTTTATAGGCAATAAATCCTTTGTAGATTCAACTTTACCACTTTTATGACTTTGAAATCTATCTCTTAAATCATTTGTACAACCCGTATATAATTTTCCATTTGCACAAAGCAGAATATATACATAGTGCATGAATGGA
>CAZVXR010000230.1:0-12355 GCA_964630865.1 uncultured Pirellulales bacterium
CCCGGGATGGTTCAAATTTGATAATCGCGATAAAAAGAAAGAGCTGGCCTAAAAAATAAAAAACAGAGGTTCCCAGCAAGCTAAGCATGTAGCTGGAAAAATCCGGCATCCCTTTCGGCAGTAAAACAAGGGCTAAAGGAACAGAGAATATCCCCATAATAATATGAGAAATCGCCAACAGCTTAACGACATCATTGTTGTGCCTTTTGATGAATAATCTTGAACACAAATAGGAAATCGACTGGAAGAAAGCTGCCAATAATCCAAGCAGAATACCCAACAACATAATTATTAGAGCCTCGAAATAGAAAGGTCGCGGTGTCGGCAACCTATGCCCGCCTACACCGCGACCTTTTCGATTAGACTGCCTTATTCCGCTTCTTTGGAACTGATAAGCTGATAGACTTCCGCAGGCGAAGAGGCCTTTTCAAGCTTGAGTTTAAATTGCTCATCCAGCAACAGTCGGCTGATACGGGCCAGCGCCTGAATATGGGGGCCGGTTTTGTCCGGCGGAGAGACCAACATCACAACAATCGTAACAGGCTTATTATCAATACTGGCAAAATCAATCGGGTCGACGGCAATGCCCACGGCCATCACCAGTTCTTTTGCGGCGGCACATTTGCCATGCGGAATAGCAATGCCAGAGCCAATGCCGGTACTGCGCGTCTGCTCACGCTCAATCACCGCTTCCAAGGCAACCGAAGCTTCTTTGACCTGGCCTGCGGCGGCTAAGACATTGACCAGCTCTTCTATCGCTGCTTCTTTGGTTTTGCTCTTTAACGGAGCACAAATGCAATTAGGCTGAAGTATTTGTGTCAAAATCATAATCTTTACCTATCCTAAATAAATCAGGGCTTCAAATTCTGTCATAAAACAAACCTGCTTTTATAGCCAAGATAGTGGGTCATTGCAACAAGAATATCTTTTTTATTCAGGACTTTTTTCGTCTTTTTGACGGTTATAGTCCAGCCGCTTAGCTGGCTCCAACTTGGTTGAGGGCTTCTGCAGCGCGCGCCCTTTGCTTTATGGTGCGAACCGGCTGGGCGATGTCATTAGGGTTTGCATTGGCAAAGGCTATCGCGTCGACCGCATTTTCAGCATAGAGGTCGGCGCCAATTTCCTCCCAAAGGCCTTCGGCTCTATCGAATACCCCACCGGACAGCATAATCCGCATATCTGGAAAGGCATTTACATTTCGGATGGTATCAATCAATTGACGCACAGAGGGGGCATCTTTGCCATCGATACCATAAATGACGAGAATTTCGGGCTTAAATGAGTGAATATAGGTCATTACATCATCACAGCAAACAGTCCCGCCAAGAAAACGGGTATCCCACCCATCGCTTTCAAATAAATCGGAGATCATCTGGCCGCCCAGTTCAGCTTTTTCGTTGTTAGCCGTGCAGACTACAATCTTTTTGGCTTTGCCTGCCTTGCGAGGCAGTTTGTTTTGAAGCTGATTGACAATGGTACGGTTAATGCGGGAGGCAAGCGCTTCCTGAGCGGAATCGACCTGTCCAAATCGATAAAGACGGTCGACTTCTACCATAATTGGCCAGACGACATTCATATAAACTTCATTGGCAAGCGTTCCGGCTTGCAGAACTTCCTCGATAATCGACCTGCATTCGATACGGCTACCGTCCAAAAGTGCATTGAGATACCGTTCAAGAACATATTCTTTAATCATTTCAGCCTCACTAAAACGGACTTTTTATTCCCGTATTACTCGCAGAAACCACTTGATTTCCACTTCAAAGTTAATATGGGCAATTTGCAACAATGGTAGCTATCGGGAATACCACAAAAAAATCTTGAGTTAATTTAGGCAATATTTCAATTAAACGCCCCTTTCAAAACGCCCAACAAATTTGATTTAAATATATATAATATATAGAGTTATAGGATTTATAAATAATTTCATAGCCCTATAACAAATTGCTTTAAAAGGCAAAAGAGAGGGAATATTTATTCAAAAAATCTTTTCTATTTTAACATTTTTTATTAAATCCGGAAAAAATGAAATCCTCTGACAAAAAGGTCGATAGGATAACTATATCAAAAATCCAAGATTAAAATTCAAAATTAAGGACAGCCCTGCGGGCTGGGAGAATCATGCGATGCAAGATGCGTCGTCTACGTTGTGCGATGCCAGTTGGGTTATTTTGAGTCTATAATTGAGTCTATAATTATGTATATTGCCCGAACATTGTGGAATAAGTCGATGCATTCTATCGAGCATCTGGGCAGATTCTGCCGATTTGCTGGCTCTTCCTGGAAATGTATCGCCGCAACCATCGCCCAGCCAAAGACATACCCTTTGGTTTGGACGCAAATGAACACTATTGGCGTTAAGAGCGTGCCGGTGGTCATGGCTACCGGGGCATTCGTAGGAATGATTTTAGCGGTACAAACCTACGGACAACTTGCCTCGATGGGACTGGAAGAACGGCTCGGCGTTCTGATTAATATCGCCGTGGTCAAGGAGTTAGGGCCGGTGCTGGCGGCGATTATGTTGGCCGGCCGCGTTGGAGGTGCATTGACGGCGGAATTAGGGACCATGAATGTAACCGAACAGATCGCTGCCGTCGAAAGTATGGGGACTGACCCGGTCAAATATCTTGTTGCGCCGCGCGTATTGTCGTGCCTGCTGCTGACGCCGGCACTGATTGTTTATGCCGACCTGCTGGGTATTTTTGGCGGTTATTTAGTCAGCGTCTTGCAATTCAAGATCAACAGCGGCGCTTATTGGGATTACAGCGCAATTGGCATTGAGCTATGGGATGTTGGTACCGGCGTATTTAAGGGACTGTTCTTTGGCGGGGCCATTGCACTTATCAGCTGCTATAAGGGCTTTACCTGCCGCGAGGGCGCACAAGGTGTCGGCGAGGCCTGCACTGAGGCATTTGTC
The DNA here is from genome assembly GCA_964630865.1 of uncultured Pirellulales bacterium. Lineage (GTDB taxonomy): Bacteria > Planctomycetota > Phycisphaerae > Sedimentisphaerales > Anaerohalosphaeraceae > Anaeroglomus. The sequence goes on from CAZVXR010000230.1 coordinate 2,918, forward strand.
GGATGTTTCATTTCGATTTTAGCTTTAAATTATATCTTTGCCGTGGTATTAGACGCAACGTATAAAACATTCTGGCCTTTGAGGCCGCTTTTGTAGGAGAAGGCTTGATTCGGTCCACTGTACAACCCAATGACGGTATCCTGGTTGCTCAAAATCTGGTCAAGATTTTCGGGGAACGCGTCGTGCTGGATAATGTCTCATTGGCCATTGAAGAAGGCAAAACGACCGTCATTATCGGCACCAGCGGCTGCGGCAAGACTGTCTTTATGAAACACCTGATCGTCCTTGAGCGCCCTACCGAAGGGCAGGTTTTTTTTCGCGGGCAGCATATCGACGCGATGCGGGGGTGGGAGCTGGCAAAAATCCGCACGCAATTTGGGTTCTGTTTTCAGATGGGCGCCTTATTCGACAGCTTAACCGTCTATGAGAATATCATCTTTCCCATCCAGCAGCATCGGACGATTACGGATTACAAGGCACTGGACGAATTGGTCAAGCTGAAATTAGCGATGGTCGGTATGGATGGCTATCAGAATCAGTATCCGGCCAGTTTGTCCGGCGGGCAGAAAAAACGGGTATCGCTCGCCCGTGCGATTGCGCTGGACCCCAAAGTCGTTCTGTATGATGAGCCGACGACAGGACTGGATCCGATTACCTCCGATGTCATTAACGAGCTGATCCTCAAGCTTAAGCGGGAATTGAAAGTAACCAGCATCATTGTTACCCATGATATGAGAAGCGCCTACAAGATCGCCGACCGAATCGTGATGTTTCACCACGGCAAAATCATTGCCGACGGCGACTCCAACCACATTCGCAACCACCCCAATGATATCGTCCAGCAATTCATCGAAGGACATGTCGGCGAAGCCGATCTGGCGGCGCTGCGTCTTGGCGGAACCAAATACCAGACGCAATTTTTGCCGGACGATTTTAAATAACTGCCTCTCAACGCCGCTCGGTTTAGAATAAGAAAAACCGTTCCCGCTACACGGAATCGGCGACCATTCCTTGCCCCCCTGTGAAAACAGATGGTTTCCGGCATTTCACTGTGCTTTTCATATCTTGAGATGAACTTAGGCGTTTAAATTTAACCGCTGTCGAAATAGTGAAGGAGTAACGCCTGTTTGGTTTTTGAAATACCTTGAAAAATGCTGTGGGTCGGTAAATTCAAGCATGTTGGCGATTTTATAGAGAGGCTCTCTGCTGTTGATTAAATTCTTCTTGATATATTCGATTCGGAGTCTTTGGATTTCATTTTTTATGGTTCTTTTTAATCTATTTTTGAATCGATATTCCAATTCTCGACGCGAGACTGCTGTTGTGTTTACGACATCCGCCACCTGGATTGGCTTGTCAAAGTTTTTACGGATAAACTGCAAGGCTAAAATGACATCTTTATCCTCTATGGCAAGAACATCTGTAGATTTTCGAGCTACGATTTCAACCGGATCGACTTGAAGAATTTTGTTTGCGGTTTGTCGTTTCATGAGCTGGTCAAGAAGCATCGCGGCCTGGTAGCCGGTATTTTCAAAATTAAGCGCTATGCTCGATAGCGGAGGGGAAGACAGATTGCAAATCAGGCTGTCATTATCGACTCCGAGTACGGCAACCTGTTCCGGCACATCGATCCGGCGGCATTTACAGGCTTCCAGGATGTAGATTGCACGGTCGTCATTACACGCAAAAATACCGATTGGCTTAGGCAGTTTGCTTAGCCACCTTGTCAGTTGCTGCCGATCAATTTCTTTGTTTCGCAGAGGCGTATCGACAAAACGATGAACCCTGTCGATGCCGTTTTTCTTTAGGGTTTGTTCATAGCTGCAATATCTTTCATCGGACCAGGCAATATTTTTAAAGCCGCAATACGCATAGTTATTAAACCCAAGCGAAACAAAATACTCCGCAGCCATTTCGCCTATCTTTAATGAATTGGTAACAATCAGGCTGTTGCCCGGAAGGAGTTCTTTGGGGGTATGATGAATAATTTTAGGCTTTTTAATTTTCAAGATCGGCTCGATATGTTCGGCATAGCAGACAAAAAAACCGTCAAAACTATTGAGATCCAGATGTCGACGTTTTTTTGAGGTGTCTTTGGTTAAATAGTTTGGAGATAACGTATAGACTTCCCACCGGGTGAAAGCGGAGATATACTTTTCAGCTCCGCTGAGCAGTTCTCTGCCTGTCAGTCGGGACGTATCGGCGATAATCAGTATTTTTTTCATCCCTTACCCTTTGCGTAAACTGGTTATATTTTAACGTAAAATGGTATTTGATTCAAGTCCCTTTTCCCATACAATACAAACATTGAAAAAGGATATTCTATATGTATACCATAGGGTATGATTGCGGAACATCGTCAATTAAAGTAACGCTGCTGGACGTCGAGAGCGGCACGGTCGCCGCTTCTGCCGTCTCGCCGGAAAAAGAGATGTCCATTGTCGCCGAAAAGGGCGGCTGGGCCGAACAGCATCCCGATGACTGGTGGAACAATGTGGTTCTTGCCACGCGAAAGGTTTTGGATGAATCAAGAGTTGATTCATCCGATATCAAGGCCATTGGCATCTCGTATCAGATGCACGGACTGGTTTTGGTCGACAGACAAAGTCGGGTATTAAGGCCAGCGATCATCTGGTGCGACAGCCGGGCAGTTGAAATAGGCGACAAGGCGTTTAGGGAAATTGGACAGGATAAATGCCTAAGCCATCTTCTTAATTCTCCCGGCAATTTTACCGCCTCAAAGCTGAAATGGGTCAAAGATAATCAGCCGGAAATTTATTCCAGGATTTATAAGGCGATGCTTCCTGGCGATTATATCGCGATGAAATTGACTGATCGTATCACAACGACGGTTTCCGGTTTGTCCGAAGGCATTCTTTGGGACTTTAAGCAGCAGCAGGTTTCCGATATTCTTCTGGACTATTACGGCATCGATAAACAATTACTGCCGGAAATTACGCTGACATTTTCCATTCAAGGAGAACTGACAAAGCGTGCTGCGGATGAATTGGGACTTAAAGCCGGCACCACGATTTCTTATCGTGCCGGGGATCAGCCCAATAACGCATTTTCACTGAATGTCCTGAATCCAGGCGATATCGCAACCACCGCAGGCACTTCCGGTGTTGTGTACGGCATCGGCGACAAACCCAACTTCGACCGCCAATCCAGAGTCAATTCCTTTGCCCATGTTAACTCTACCGGCGATAATCCGCGATTTGGCGTTTTATTGTGTCTTAACGGCACAGGAATCTTAAATAGCTGGCTTAAGCACAATATTGCAAGTGGTCTGGATTATGCTCAGATGAATGAGTTGGCATTACAAGCTCCCATTGGCAGTAATGGCCTTTGCATTCTGCCTTTTGGCAATGGAGCCGAACGCACTCTGGAAAATAAAGACCTTGGTGCATCTATTCATGGTCTTAAGTTCAACACCCACGGCAAAGCTCATCTGCTCCGTGCCAGCCAGGAGGGGATTGTTTTTGCCCTAAACTATGGCCTTGAGATTATGCGGAGCATGGGGATTCAGATTAAGACGATTCGTGCCGGCGCGGCCAATATGTTCCTAAGCCCCCTGTTTAAAGAGGCCTTTGCGACGATTACCGGGGCAACCGTAGAACTGTACAACACAGATGGCTCCGCGGGCGCCGCCAGAGGGGCGGGAGTTGGCGCAGGGATATACAAAGAAGCCAAAGAAGCCTTTACCGGCCTGACTTGCCTAAGCACCATAGAACCGTCCGTCACCCAAAAATCGCACTATCAAGACGCATACCAGAGATGGCTTAAAATTCTAAACAAACAATTATAATGGAGGCAATACAATGAATACATTTTTCCCGAATATCAAAAAAGTCAACTACGAAGGTCAGGACTCCAAAAACCCCATGGCCTTTAAACACTATAACCCGAAACAAAAGATTCTTGGTAAAACCATGGCCGAGCATCTGCGTTTTGCGGTCTGCTATTGGCACACCTTTAAGGGCTTAGGCGGCGACCCATTTGGCCCGGGGACAATCCTGCGGAGCTACAACCGTTCGAACAATCCGATGCAGGTTGCGGAGGATACGATGGCAGCGGCTTTTGAATTTTTCACCAAGCTGGGCGTCGATTTCTGGTGCTTTCACGATAGAGACATTGCTCCCGAAGCCGATACTCTGACGGAGACCAATAAGCGTCTGGATAAAATCGTGTCGCTGGCCAAGAAACTGCAAAAGGACACCGGTGTCAAGCTCCTGTGGGGAACGACCAACGCCTTTAGTCACAGGCGGTTTATGGCTGGCGCCGGCACCAATCCATCGCCATACGTTTTCGCTTATGCGGCCAGCCAGATCAAAAAGGCCATGGAAGTAACCAAGGAACTGGGCGGACAGGGCTATGTCTTCTGGGGCGGCCGGGAAGGCTACGAAACCCTGCTGAATACGGATATGAAGAGGGAATTTGACCATCTGGCGGCATTGCTGCAGATGGCGGTCGATTATAAGAAACAGATTCGATTTAAAGGTCAATTTTACATCGAGCCAAAACCCAAAGAACCCACAAAACACCAGTATGATTCGGATGCGGGCAATTGCTTCGCGTTTTTACAGAAATACAATCTTCTGGATCATTTCAAGCTCAACATTGAAGCCAATCACGCGACTTTGGCAGGGCATACATTCCAGCATGAGCTTCAGTTCTGTGTGGACAATGGGATTCTTGGGTCTGTGGATGCCAATCGGGGCGATTTGTTTTTAGGCTGGGACACAGATCAATTTCCAACGGATATTTACGATACAACCCTTGCGATGTACACGATTGTCAAAGGCGGCGGCTTTACAACAGGCGGCCTAAACTTTGACGCCAAAGTCAGGAGGCAATCGGTCGAGCCGGAAGATTTGTTCTATGCCCATATCGGTGCGATGGACGCTTTTGCCAGAGGACTGAAAAACGCAGCTAAAATGATCGCCGACAAAAAATTCGACAAGATCATTGCAAAGCGATATGCCGGCTGGGACACCGTACTGGGGAAGAAAATAGAAAAGAAGCAGGTCGGCTTTAAAGAGCTTGAACAGTACACTTTAAAAAATGGCGAACCGAAACTCCAAAGCGGACAACAGGAATTACTCGAAAATATGCTAAATGACTATATCTGATGGTCGTGTTCGCTCCAGAAACAGGGTTCTTCCGTTTGATTTACAGCCCTGAGAATGCGATGCGTTAAAATACTGGGTATTTGATATTATTGGGTGCACTGCCCAATAATATCACAATACCTGTTGATAGTGGCACACCCTCTCACAGCCAGAATATGCCCCATTTCGGCCTGATTTTACGGCTCATCCTTTCCCGTTTCCCAGTCCTAGCCACATAGATACCAATTCAGAATAAAAGACTTCCAATCTCCTGCTTTCTCCCGGCGTTATGAGGTACACAAGCCATACGGGGCTGGACATCCTGAAACGTCTGGCGGGACAATACGACCTTCAGTTATAGGGCGTTAATTCCATAGCAGGGTATTAGTTATAAAATTTTTCTACACTTTTTTCGCGGCGCTCAAATCACCTCCTTTTTTATGTGGTTGCAGGTGGACAAAGCTTGGCATGATTTTTTGCCCGTATTATAGGACATAGATGTTTTTACGGGGCATGCCAGATATCCGTTTTAAACAGGCAGAATACGCAATCAGGTAAAACCGCGTCGGCTTAAGTAAAAATACGGTTATTGATCGTCATGCGTTTTACGATATATCTTTTGCGAAACCGAAAACGCGCAACAGAGATAAGGATCGAATCGCTTCAAAAGCCAGGTAAGCGGCTCGCCCGGCTTTAATCGTAGGGTGATCATTGAGCCAAACAAAAGGAAACAGCAGTAGTAAGGAGAACACAATGTTCAAGAATATGAAACTCAGCATCAAATTGATTTCGGGATTTCTTCTGGTGGCTGTCATCACGACAATTGTCGGATTGGTGGGTTTTTTCAGTGTCCGGTCCCTTGACGGCGACATTACCGAAATCGGGCTTGTTCGACTGCCCAGTATCAACGGTTTATACATGATTAAAGGAAACCTTGAGGCGATTAAAGGCGCGGTCAGTACGCTGACCAATCCCGATTTGAACTCTCAGATGCGAGAGGATGTAATTAAATCCGTGGAGTTGGCCCGTGTTGAGTATAAAAAGGGTATGGATATCTATGAACCACTGCCTCAGACTCCGAAAGAAGCCATTATCTGGAAAGACGCTGTAGCGGCTATGGATGAATGGAGAGAAGCCAATAACAAGTTTTTCGATATGTGTGATAAATTGAAAACGGTCGAACAGGATGCCGCAAAAACGGCCGAGCTTTTCAAAGAAATGAATCAGCATTATCTGAATGTGATTGTAAGTTGTCAGCAAAAAACCTTTGCATTGATTGACAAAGTCATCAAAATGAATTTAGACGTTGCTGACGAAGCCGTGAAATCAGGTACGGCCAATGCGAATACCAGTGCAGTTGTTATGTTAACTTCACTGGCTGTCGGCGTAGTGATCGCGATTCTTCTGGGTATATTTTTATCTTTGGGCATTTCATGTCCGATCAATAGGATTATTAATGGCTTAACCGAAGGCGCATCGCAGGTATCCAGTGCAGCCGGTCAGGTGTCTGCGGCATCACAGTCGCTGGCCGAAGGAACCACCGAGCAGGCGGCGGGTCTGGAAGAGACCAGCTCCAGCCTCGAAGAGATGTCCGCGATGACCAAGCAGAATGCCGACAATGCTACGCAGGCCAACACCTTGGCCGCCGAGGCTCGGAAAGCGGCCAACAGCGGTTCTGAGGCGATGGGCCGGATGGCCGGAGCCATTGACGATATCAAGAAGTCTTCCGATGAAACGGCCAAGATTATCAAAGTGATCGATGAAATCGCGTTCCAGACCAACCTGCTGGCTCTCAATGCAGCGGTGGAAGCCGCCCGAGCGGGCGAAGCAGGCAAAGGCTTTGCCGTGGTTGCCGAAGAAGTACGCAACCTCGCGATGCGGTCAGCCGAAGCAGCCAAGAATACCTCGAATCTCATTGAACAGTCAGTCAATAACAGCCGTAAGGGCGTTGAGATTTGCGGGCAGGTCAAAGTCTCGCTGGATGAAATTGTTCAGGGTATCGCCAAGACGACCGATTTGGTTGGAGAGATTGCCGCCGCGAGCAAAGAGCAGGCTCAGGGCGTTGACCAGATTAATACCGCCGTCAGCCAGATGGATAAAGTTACCCAGCAGAATGCGGCCAATGCCGAAGAATCCGCCAGCGCCTCGGAAGAATTGAGCGCCCAGGCCGAGTCGATGGCAAAGATCATTGATCAATTAATTGGCTTAGTCAATGGCTCATCGGCCCATCAGGCAGCCCGTACAACGACTGCAAACGCTCGTAAAACCGGCGGAAACAAAGGCGCAACGCTGGGACACTTGGATAACGCATTCCATAGCATCGCCTCCGGCAGCGGCGTCAAAGAACGCACTATCAAGATGAACAAGCCCACCCCATCGCAGCAACTTCCGCTGGATGACAGTGAATTCAATAGCTTTAACGGATAATCTATCCGTCGCATAGAAAATAGAAAAGCAGGCTATCAAGGACGGTTTCCGGTAATACGGAGGCCGTCATTTTTGTTTTTTGATAACATATCAGTCGTGTGAAAAAACAGGATACGTTCTCGGCGGGCTATTTTACGCTGGAATCCCGTCCCCGCCTGCACGAGGGCAGGATTCTGCGTGGGAATGACAACCCGCCAGTCAATATTCGACTAAAGTGTTACTGAAACTGAAAATGGATGTTTGATTTTGGGGATTTAAGGAATTATTTGGGGTAGAGAAAGGTTTTGTATGAAAAGAAAATAGGGTACAATTGCAGACGAGAATGGGGTTGAAAAATGGGAAATTTTAGATAACATACAAAGCAGAATGAATAAAAGACAATGCAGACAAGCTACTATTTTATAATAGGCTCTGTAGCGTGTCTATCTCTTTTGATTTTCCTAAGATTTTTGAGAAATAAAATTATGGTGTTAGCAGCAATATCTGTTAAAAGATAGTTGTTGTCGTGGATATATCAAAGCAATGCTCTGAAAGCAAGGATGAATGGGTATGAACAAAATGACGAGTGCGGATGCTGGAATGACCCGGCGCGGTTACAATTGCCTTCTTCTGCTTGTCGCAGGGTTGGGCGGCTTACTCGCCGGGATAGATGTCGGCATCATTGCCAGTGCGCTGCCTTATCTGGAAGCGACATCGGGCCTCAACGCCAGTCAACTCTCAGTCGTCGTCGCGGCCGTGCTGATGGGGTGCGTACTTTCGACTTTGTTTGCCGGCATGCTTGCTGATTGGATGGGGCGTAAGCTTCTGATGGCATTCAGTGGTATCCTGTTTATTATCAGTATTCCATTGATCGCTCTTTCACAGGGTTATGGGCCATTGGTTTTAGGCCGCCTGCTGCAGGGCATCAGTGCAGGGCTGATCTGTGTGGTGGTTCCACTGTATCTGGCTGAGTGCCTGACCGCGTCCAGCCGCGGCAAGGGAACCGGCATCTTTCAGTGGCTGCTGACGCTGGGGATTGTGATAGCCGCGATCATCGGGATGTATTTCAGCATGCGTGTCGAGGACGTGGCCAAACTCGGCGACGCCGATAAACTTTTGGCATACAAGGATACCGCGTGGCGCAGCATCTTCTGGGTTTCGCTGCCGCCCGGTATTTTTTTTGTGATCGGCTGTTTCATGGTATCGGAATCGCCGCGATGGCTCTTCCGCCGCGGCAAAACAGCCGCCGCGTTCGCGGCGCTGATTTGCTCCCGCACAGACGAGCAGGCCGCCATTGAACTGAAAGAAATGGAGGATACGGCTGCTGCGGAAAAGGCCAAGACCTCAACGATGGGTGGGAAGACCAGGGAATCCCTCCTTCACCGCAAATATGTAATCCCCTTCATTCTCGCCTGCATCATTCTCGCCTGCAACCAGACGACCGGCGTGAACTCTATCATTGGCTACAACACGACTATTCTCCTGCAGGGAGGCCTTTCTGATGTCCATGCGCACTGGGGTTATCTTATTCTCACCACCGTGAATTTCCTGTCCACAATCATCGGCATTATACTGGTCGACCGCAAGGGGCGCAAGTTTCTGCTGTCTATTGGTACCGCTGGCGTTATTGTCTCGCTGGTTTGCGTAGGGGCCCTATTTTTCCGGGCTGAGAAGCAGCGTGTGGATTGCCAGCAAACGGTTCAGTCGCAAGTTACCTCCAATCAGACGCTGACCGTGGCGTTCAGCGAGGAGATGGCGGGTCGCTTCCTTGCCGATGCCGGCAAAGCCGTCAGCGGTCAGCCGACAACGTTGATTATAATCTACTCCTACGGCGACTTCCGGGCTGCCACAAAAGTTTTGCGTTCGGATGACCGGGCGGCAAAGCCCATCGAAATCACACGTGACAGTTGTTTGCCGGTCA
>CAZVXR010000231.1:0-3232 GCA_964630865.1 uncultured Pirellulales bacterium
ATCGTAACACTTTAGCCGTGTGCAAAATCTAGTATTATGTCGCCCTTTCAGGGCTTGATTTCGATTTAACGCCTACCCAGGGCGTTGCCCTGGGCTGATATATTATGCCCCTTTGGGGCGGTAACAGAACAACAAGAACAATAACTATCAACTGCATTTAGCTAAAATGTTACGAATTATCCGACTGTCTTGAGCCTTTTCGCAATTCCATATCGAGATGAACCATTACTTTGCCTAACACGTCAAGATAAGCAATCTTGCAGACTGGCTACGGTCACGTTCGTAGCCCTCGAAAGCCATTAAATGACCTTTTCACAAATCCGGCTGATCGTTTCCAGATAGCGTTTAGCTGCCGCCGACTCTTTGGTTTCGACAATCACCCGCATAATCGGCTCGGTATTGCTGGTGCGAATATGCAGCCAGCCGTCGGCAAAATCCAGCCTGCAGCCGTCACTGTTGTTGACTTTCGCATCGGGATAAAGCTGTCTGGCCTGGGCGATAATTTTACCAGCCTGCTCGGCGGTGGCAGTATGTTTGGTTTTATACATCGTGTAGCCGCCCAACGAATCGGCCAACTCCGCAATCGATTTGCCCGTCTCAGCCATCAGTTGCAGCGTCATTGCCATCGCCGCGATACTATCCCGAATGGGCCCTATGCGCAGATCAATCACCCCGCCATTGCCTTCGCCGCCGATAACGCAATTGTTTTTGACCATTGCTTCGGCGACATTCGCCTCACCGACCGGCGTACGGATGACCGAACCGCCATAACGGGCAGCAATATCATCAATCATCCGGGATGTCGATAAATTGGCCGCAGCAACCCCGCCGGGATGCTTGCTGAACATATACTCACCTGCCAGCGCCAGCGTAAATTCCTCGCCGATATATCGCCCCTTATGATCGACAATCGCCAAACGATCGGCATCCGGATCCTGCGCAAAACCAACATCGGCTTTCGCATCACGAACATGGTCGCAAAGACTTTTTAAATTCTCCGCCGTAGGTTCTGCTCCGTGAGCAAACAATCCTGTCGGCTCGATATTAACCGGAATCACCTGACAGCCCAATTTTTCCAGCAGCGCAATCCCAATTGGACCGCCAGCGCCATTGACGCTATCTAAAACCACCTTAAAGCATCTGGCGGCAATCTGCGTGGGACTTACAATCGACAATACTTTATTTAGATGAACCCCTGCGGCTTGATCGTTCGAAGTTACTTTGCCGCAGCCGACCGAATCGACATAGCTTACTTGTTTTTCAAAATAAACACTGCGAATCTTTTCCGCCATCGGTTTAGGTGGGGCAATGCCGTTATCCAGCAAAAATTTAATGCCATTGTACGGCAGCGGATTATGACTGGCTGTAATGACAACACCGCCTGCACACTTTAAATGCCGCAGCATTACGCCGACGCCCGGAGTCGTACAAATTCCCAAATCAATCACATCCACCCCGACTGAAGCCAGACCGGAGGCAACCGCACAAAACACCATCGACCCGGAAGGACGCGAATCTCGCCCAATCGCAACAGTCGGTTTTTGATTTGGATGATTTATTTTCAAAAATGTTCCGAACGCTGCCCCATACGCGGCGGCGGTTTCAGGAAACATATTTTCGCCGATAATGCCCCGCATCCCGCTGATACTGATAATTAATTCCTGTGCCATAATTACATTGCTCTCGACTTTTCGAGGGTTACTTTGAGTTTTTCAACCAGCTTTTCCACCTGTGGGTCTTTGAGCGTCAGGATATCCTTGAGCGCCTGGCCGATGTGCGGCAGATAGATTTCGATATACCCGCGTTTAACCATTTCGTCTTTAATTCGGCGCTGCCTGCGAACATGCATGCCAAGCTTCCGCCCGCACTCCTGCACCGCCAGCTTGATTTCCTTGATGATTTCCGGATAGTGCGCTACCGCCTCTTTGCTTTCCGAGGTAAACGGCACCCACACCGAAGCAATATGAATCATCAGCAAAATCGGTCCCGACGGCAGAGCGCCGCGGCTCTGGCTTAGACCATATCCGCGCCAGTTGACATCCAGTACCGCCTTATAGGTCGCACACGCTGACTGCTGATAGAGCAGCGGCACACGATTGGCAAACCGCACCAGTCGCATGAGCTGATCTTTTTCTTCCTTATTCGACCCCGCATCGGATTCGTCCTCATCGCTGCCATTTTGGCCGGTGTCCACCCCCACCTTGCATCCATACGCCAGCGCCGCTTCCACCAAAAATGGATTGCCGCGATAGACTGCGGGTTTTCGCGTACAGCTGGCATAAAATTCCGCATCTACGACACGCTTTAATCCATCGATCAGTTTTTCTTCGCCAATGGGCCCGATGCAATCTGTCGGCGGAGCCATCAGCTTAGTCGCATTGATTGAAGCGTGCAGTTTTTCCGCATCTTTAATCGTTATGTCCCACGGTTTCATCCGCACCGAAAGCTTGGCTTGTTTCAAAATACCAGCTGCGACAACGGGACTGACCCGCGAAAATTCATTCCGCAGAAACTCGCTCATTGTCTTTGATTCACTCTGTCGGGCCATCTTAAATAATACCCCGACTTCCACACCATACGGATGCGGCTTAATCTCAATTGGAAGAAACGGCATCTCCTTGCTTTGGCGGGGGTACTCATAATGGTTGCCATCCGGCGCATTATAAATAAAGGACGCATGGGGGTTGGCAATCGCCGTCTGCGCCAGATATTCATCGATGCTCTGCTTGCCTTTTTGATAACGCCCTTCCAGTGTAATCGTTACACTGGTCCCCGTCGGCAGGTCAAAGTCGCATTCCTCGTCTAAACTAACCTCGGGACGATTTTTCGTCGTATCAATCTGGACGTGATAATGATTCGCCGGTTTTTTGCCGTTGATTCGTGTGATAATCTGCACCGGTTCGCCGGTAGTCAGCAGCCCATACATCCCGGCGGCGCTGATACCAATCCCCTGCTGACCGCGGCTCATTTTCAGCGAATGAAACTTACTGCCGTACAGCAATCGGGCAAATACATTCGGCACTTGCTTGCCGACAATTCCAGGACCATTGTCCCGAACCGTCATCCGAAACTTATTTTCGCTGCCATCCACCTGAGCGATAGTCACCGTAATGTCCGGCAGAATATGCGCATCTTCGCAGGCATCCAGCGAATTATCCACGGCCTCTTTAACCGCAGTTAGTAGAGCCTTGCGGGGATTATCAAACCCCAGCAAATGCCGGTTCTTGGCAAA
>CAZVXR010000232.1:0-12469 GCA_964630865.1 uncultured Pirellulales bacterium
GACGAATATCATCACACCGAAAACCTCGCAGATAATCTCCATGTTTACGGCGTTGAATGGGACGAGCAAACCATAAAGTGGTATTTTGACAGCAAGCTCATCAGGACGTTGGAAAATAATTATTGTCATGACCCGCTTCACTTGAACCTGGATGTTGAGACGATGCCGGACTGGGTAGGTTTGCCCGACCCGAACACCTTGCCAGCTGAATATGTTATCGAATATGTTCGGGCTTGGAAAAAACGCTAACCCCTCTACATCAAATCGGAGGCGTCCGTGGGCGGATTGCGTCATATCTATTCCTGTGTTGCCTAAAATGCGATTTGAGTTCAGTCGCCACAGTCGAGGTCTGCACCGAGGGTGAAATTTCATGTTTTTCAGCATTTCGGACAGATGCTTTCTGCCACGAATCCCTCAATTATAGACTTTTGAGAGAACAACTCCGACTTTCGTTGCAGCACAAATCACGCGGCTTGACTGTCAGATGAATTTTAGCAAAAGACAACCCCTTTTTGAATTTAGATTGGCTGACTTTGCACCATTGAGGATATAAAACAGCTGGAATAATCTAAAAAAGAAAAATAATTTCATAAAATTAAAGGGTTGACTTTGAACAAAGCGGCTATAAAATACCCCGGTTTTTGTGCCTATATTTTCTGAACCTATAGACAGGAGTAAAAATGAACAACGTAGCAGGATTTTTGAAAGAGAAACTGTCCGCGGACAACTATGCCAAGTTGACGGCGATTGCCAGTCCGAAGATGCATTCTTTTGTGGCCGAAGCGATTGAACTGACAGAGCCGGCGGATGTTGTAGTCTTTACCGATAGCGCCGAAGATACGGCTACAATTCGAAAGTGGGCCTTATCCGGGGGCGAAAAGCCTCTGGCCGCAGCCGGCCACACCTATCATTTTGATGGTTCGAATGATCAGGGTCGCGACACATTCAGCACCCGTTATCTTCTCCCTAAGGGAATGGACCTGGGCGAAAGCCTTAACTCCATCGAGCGTGAGGGCGGACTGGGCGAAGTCAAGGGATTCCTGAAAGGTTCAATGAAAGGCCGCAAGATGCTGGTCTGCTTCTGGTGCCTGTGCCCGACGAATTCGGACTTCTCGATTTCCTGCGTGCAGCTTACGGATTCACCGTATGTCGCGCACAGCGAAAGCATTCTGTATCGCCCCGGCTATGAGCAATTCAAGAAAAACCCCGACAAGGAATTTTTTCGATTCCTCCACAGCGAAGGCGAAGTGGATGAAAACGGCTGCTCGAAAAATTGGCAGCAGCGTCGCGTGTATATTGACCTGACCGATAATATGGTCTATTCGGTCAATACCCAATACGCCGGCAATACGGTTGGTTTGAAGAAGCTGGCCCTGCGTCTGGCGATCCAAAAGGCCAGCAAAGAAGGCTGGCTGGCTGAACACATGTTTATTATGGGCGCACAGGGTCCCAAAGGACGCACCACCTACTTTGCCGGTGCGTTCCCCTCGGCCTGCGGCAAGACCTCGACAGCGATGCTGCCGGGACAAACCATCGTTGGCGACGACATCGCTTATTTCCGCAAAAAAAATGGCACAATGTACACCGCCAATGTCGAGCAGGGCATCTTCGGTATCATCGAAGACGTCAACGCCAAAGACGACCCGGTGATCTATAAAGCCCTGACAACGCCGGGCGAAGTGATTTACGGCAATGTCCTGATCAAAGACGGCAAGCCCTACTGGACGGGTATGGGGCAAGAGCTTCCCGAAAGCGGCACAAACTATACCGGCGCCTGGACGAAAGGCAAGACCGACGCCGATGGCAAGCCGGTTCTGCCATCGCATAAGAATGCCCGCTACACGATTCGGCTTTCGGCGCTGGCCAATCTCGATAAAGAAGCCGACAATCCGAACGGCGTACCGGTTGGCGGCATCATCTACGGCGGACGTGACAGCGATACGCAGGTCCCTGTCGATCAGGCGTTTGACTGGACGGAAGGCATTGTCGTCAAAGGCGCATCGATTGAGTCGGAAACGACCGCCGCGACCCTCGGCAAGCAGGGCGTGCGGACATTTAACATTATGGCCAATCAGGACTTTGTCTCGATTCCGCTGGGCAAGTACATCCAAAACAATCTGGACTTTGCCAAAGGCGTGAAGAAACCGCCGCTGGTCTTTTCGGTCAATTACTTCCTGCGGGGCGAGGATGGCAAGTTCCTCAATGGTAAACTCGATAAGATGATCTGGCTGCTGTGGGCCGAGCTGCGTGTCAATGGCGATGTTGATGCGATTAAGGCGCCGACCGGCTGGATTCCGAAATATGAAGACCTTGCTCCGCTGTTTAAGAGCAAGCTGAGTTTTGATTATACCCAAGAGGCGTATATCAAACAATTTACTATTCGGGTGCCCAGCCTGATTGCCAAATATGATCGCGTCGAGGCGATTTATAAGGCGAAGGTATCCGATACGCCGCAGGTTGTCTATGAGACTTTCGCCGCAATCCGCAAACGCCTGCAAGATGCTCAGGCCAAGTACGGCGACGCAATTAGTCCGCTGAGCTTGAAGTAAAGACGATATTAAAAGTCTGAAATCCAAAGCCGTGAGCCGCAAACTCACGGCTTTTTTGTTCGCCGGACATCTGATCGTCGACCCATCCGTATTTCTATTCTACAATAATGGCCTCGACGGGACATTCATCGGCAGACTGCTGAACAGTATCTTCCAGTTCCGCAGGTACTGTTTCTATAAGGACTTCTGCCATATTATCCCCCATCGTAAACACTTCCGGACAGGTGTCCACGCACAGCCCGCAGGCGGTACAGCTTTCTTCAATTCGCACTTTCATGATCAATCCCCTTTGTTCTGTGGTTAATTTACCTTTAGCATTGTAGCAAAACTGAAAATGCCTTTCAATGTAAAGTTATATGGTTATATGGTTTTTTGCGATTGAACCCAAAAATTTTGGATGGCAGGGATTTTTGTTTGCCGAAATCCGAGATTATCTGTTATTTTCATCTATAATGAAGACGGAGTGTTACAATTGGGATCGGGAAGATCAGGATAGGATTGTCCGATTGGCGTCAAAGATCCTCGATAATGGGGGACTGGTTGGGATTCCCACGGAAACGGTTTATGGATTGGCCTGTCGTGCCGAGCCGGAAGCTCTGCGGCGGCTGGACGAGGCTAAAGCCCGCGCAGAGGGGAAGCGCTATTCGCTTCACCTGGGCCGAACGGAAGATGTTTATCAGTATGTACCGCAGATGCCCATTCGCGTAAAAGCCCTTATTCGAAAAGGACTTCCAGGTCCTATCACACTGGTTTGCTCGCTTAATGCCGAGCAGCTCGAACATCAGCGTCTTAAGCTTGGCGAGAAGGTCTTTAATGTCCTGTATGAGAATGGATCTATCGGGATTCGAGTTCCAGACTGCCAGCCGGCTATTCGGATTTTGTCTGAGGCAGTTTGGCCGATTGTGGCTCCCAGCGCTAATCCGTCCAGCCAGGAACCGGCGACAACGGCACAAAAAGTTCTGGAGTATTTTGGTGGACAAATCGAAATCGTGGTTGATGGCGGTTCGGACGCTTGCCGATACCGACAAAGCAGCACTGTGGTGAAAATGTCCTCTGCCGGCATTGAGGTACTTCGGGAAGGGGTTTTAGGCAAGCACGAGATTGAAGTATTATCAACAGCTCGAATCTTATTTGTCTGTACGGGAAATACTTGCCGCAGTCCGATGGCCGAGGCGATGGCATCTAATTATTTAGCAAATAAATTATCGTGCAAGGTTGACGAACTTGCCGTATTTGGATATAAAATAGAATCGTTTGGCATTTCGGCATACGATGGGTGTCCGGCCAGCAATGAGGCGGTTGGTGTTCTTCGACGTAAAGGGTTGTCGCTGGAGCAGCATCGCAGCAGGCTGTTAAATCTTAGGGATGTGCGGGATGCGGATGTGATATTTGTGATGAGTCGACGTCATCGGGATGCGGTGCTGGCAATGGATCGTACCGCGTCGAATAGGACGATTTTGCTGGATCCCGAGAACAAGGATATTCCAGACCCCATAGGGCTTGGAGAACAGGAGTACAGGGCTTGTTCAGAATGTATCGAGCAGGCTGTTGGAAAACAAATGAAGGGTATATTATGAAAATCGCGATGGCAACGGATCACCGGGGCGTGAAAACAATTGAACAGATTAAGGCGATTCTGGCTCAACTGGGTCATGAATTTGTCGATTTTAGTCATGGCTCGGATGACCAGCCTATGGACTATCCGGATGGGGCCTATGATGCCGCTACCGCAGTATCTCAGGGGAAAGCCGATCGCGCAATCCTGGTTTGCGGGACAGGAATTGGAATGTGCATCGCCGCGAACAAAGTCCATGGTGTTCGCGCAGCGTTGTGTTATGATGAAATTGCAGCAAAAGTATGCCGTGAACATAATGACGCCAATGTACTGTGTCTTTCCGGAGATTTACTGGGGCCGGCAATGCTGCAAAAGATTGTGGAAACATTTTTGTCGACAGGCTTTATGGCAGGCCGGCATCTCCGTCGTGTCAAGAAAATACAGGCTATTGAAAATGGGCAGGATCCAAAAAGTATCGTAACCCAATAAATTAGAGATAGAAAGCGGCATTCAGTGGCCGCTCTTTTTGAATATCTGTTATATTTCTTGTTGTGCAACCTGTTAAAATTCTGTATTCGATATTTATAGACAAGATTTCTGTATTTTAGATGCGGTTGATTTGGAACGCATGAGGAGTAGCGACAGTGTCGGGAAGGATTCCAAAACTTGTAATTATTGGTCCGGTTTATGTGGATATGGCCTTGCGGTGCCAGGCTTTTCCGACAGCAGGTATGAAAACAGAGGGGGCATCCTTTTCCCATACTCCCTCCGGGCCTAGCGTTAATCGTGCAATTCAAGCTTCTCTCTGTGGATGCGATGTGTCCGTTATTGCCAAAGTGGGCGAGGATTGCTTTGGTCAGTTGATTCGAAATAATCTCAGTCAATACGCCATTGATACGGAACTGATTTATCCTGTTGCGGCGATGAATACAGGGGTCGCCATCACACTGGTTGATCCGAAAGGCGAAAATTGTGTCTATGTTTGCTCCGGGGCGAACCGAACGCTTGGACGTGATGAGATCGAATATGCTGCCGCTGAACAGCTAATATTCACCAGCGATGCGGTTGTGCTTTGCGGGCCATTGCCTCAGGATGCGGCTATAGCGGCAATCCGTACCGCTCAAATTCATAAAAAACGAGTGGTTTTAGATGTTTGTCTGCCTCATCACAACCCGGAGTCTCTTAAAGACATCGATTGGCCGATGGAGTATTATAATGTATCGGTATTGATTGTCCGATTTGGGGATTTTATTTGTGTCAGTGAGCTGGGAGCGGGAGGGGTGGCAGAATTGAAATCCGTCGGTACTCATTTAGTTGGCAAAGGCGCATCGTGTGTGGTGATGACACTCGGCTGGCGCGGCGCATTGATTATAGATCGTCAGGGGTGTCGGCATATTCCCGGAGTCGAACTGGATGTAGTCGATAATAGCGGGGCAGTGGACGCTTTTTGCGGAGCTTTTGCGGCCTGTTATACAACGAATGACTTTGTGGATACGGCCGTGCGATTTGCAGTTGCCGCCGAGGCGCTGACGCGAAGCCGATTCGGGGTTCAGGACGCATTGCCGAAAAATGAAGAAATTATTGTTTTGCTGCAGCAGCAGCCGGATTGACAATGATGGGGTTTTGTGCTACTGCCCAATGATCCGCATCATATTGAAGTAATACAGCAGGGTGCAGACATCCGCACACGCTAATACAACCGGTCCGGCGGCGACCTTGGGGTCAACGCGAAGCGATTTAATCAACGCCGGAATCAGCACTCCGATCAGTCCGGCTGACAGGATTGAAAAAATCAAGCTGGTTCCGATTGCAAGTGAAGCCCATCCGCCGCCTTTCCACAAGAATGCCGTTAGTCCAATGATCGTTCCGCAGCCGACAGCAAGCATCAGCGCAGCGATCCCTTCCCGCTGCAAAGGGCTCCATACCGCTTTCCACGAAAAAGGACCCGCTTGCATCCGCTGGAGAGTAATCACCATCGCCTGCATACTGACGCTTTCGCCCAGCGCCAGCACGACGGTCATAAACATGGCCAGAATAATAACCTCTTGAATTAACAGCTCGTACTGTGCGGTTACCATCGCGCACAGGATACCGCTGGCGACATTGCACAACAGCCATGGAAACCGTTCCCGAAACATCAGCCAGGGCGAGACCTTGCGTCCCAGGCTCAGATGCAACCCCATCAACTGAAACATACTGTCAAGTTGCGATTTGCGTCCCATAGACAGGGTGTCTTCGGTGAAGTGATTCATATCGACAATACCGACCATACACCCCTGGCCGTCGACTACCGGGATGGCCAGCAGCTTGTGTTTGAGCAGCACTGCTCCAGCCTGCTCCATCGTTGTTTCAGGGGATACGGTTACGATTTTTTTAATCATGACCTCTTTAATCTGCGTATCCGTGCTGCTTCCGAGAAGTCGACGAACCGGCACAACCCCGACCAGACGCTCATGGGTATCCGTAACATACAGGTACATAATTCGCTCGCTCAGGTCGCATTGCTGCAACTGGCTGATGACCTGTCCGACCGTCATATTGTCAGCTAATCGGACAAAATCCTGATGGCTGTATTGTTTGACCGGTTCGTCCAAGAAGTCTGTTTTGAACATAAAATTCCTCTGATGACAAGCTGACTTGAGTGGTTGTAATAGTTGAAGCGATGCTAATATTGTTCCTGGCACCCATGCTTGTGGTTAGCTTAGTCAGACGTTTTTCGTGGAGCTGGGAGCCCTAAAATGCGGTGCGTAAAGACAGTTACTGTTTCAACGTGAGATTCTGGGCTCGCGGACCTTTTTCACCGCTGACAATCTCGTAGAGAACCTTTGCGCCCTCGTCGAGAGAACGGATGTCGGTTTCTGCAAAGCTTGTATAGTGGACAAAAATGTCTTCGCCGCTATCGCTTAGGATAAAACCATACCCTTTTTTCTTGTCATACCATTTGACCGTACCTTCAGCCATGGTTTTCTCCGTTTATATGAACCTGCTATTCAGACTTACTTTGTCCGTTAATGCGAAATATCACAAAAAGAGCTTTATTCCGTTACGGGTTGTTCCGGACAGAGTTTGCTTTTCATCAGACGGCCCATTTTGAACTTCACGCTGCGTTTTGGGGGGACCTCGACGCGTTCCAGCGTTTTTGGGTTCTGAGCCATTCGGCTTGCGCGAGTCCGTGTTTCAAAGATGCCGAAATCGCGGAATTCCAGACGATTTTCCTGTGCCAGCTCCGCGATGATTTCATCGAGGAAAGACTGGATGACGCGTTTGACCAGAACCCGTTTGGCTTGCGAGCCCTCGGAGATGCGGTCAATTAACTCTTTTTTGGTGATGGTTGCCATTCGGATACCCTCACGAAGTATAAACCTGAGTTTTTGTTTATTAAAATACGCTAACAATAGCATTAATCTGCGGCTACCGACCGCTTTTATCATAACGCAACTCACTATACAGAATAGACTTCGAACCAGCAAGAGTTTTTTTAATTTTTTTTATTTCTTCTCAATTACCCTCATTTTGGGCAAAATGACAATAATCTGCAAAATATGGATAGAATTTCTTGACCGAAGGCTGCCGGGAGAAGATAATATCAAACTTTCTTTATTTTCTGGATAAAAAATGACAAAAAAGCAGGTCGAAAAAAACATTATTAGCGGCAACCCAAAAGTGGATGCGGTTTATCATAATTTGGAATGGGTTGTTACGGCTCTGGCCGGGACGCTGGTCTTTATTGTCTTTGTGATGCAGGTCTATCGCATTCCGACCGGCAGTATGGCTGAGACACTGCGTGGTTCACATTTCCGCCTGCGGTGTGAGCAGTGCGGCCATCGGTACGATTACGAGTTTTATCCGCGTGCTTTTGGGCTGGGTGAAAACATTGTTCCCCGGCAAAACTTGCCGATTATTCCCGCTGAACCGCGATGCCCGAGCTGTGGACACTATGAAGATACGGGATTGCGGAGCAAAATCGATGGGCGGATTTATACCTCCGAAGGCAAACCGGGACCTACCCGCGCTGTCAGCCGGGGAGACCAGATTTTTGTGCTCAAGTGTATTTACCAGTTTTTTGAGCCGAAACGATGGGATGTTGTTGTTTTCAAAAATCCGGTCGAGCCTGCTATCAATTATATCAAACGCCTGATTGCGCTGCCTGGGGAAAAGGTTGAAATTATCGATGGCGATGTTTATATCAACGACGAAATCGCTCGCAAGCCCAGACATGTTCAGGATGAAATGTGGATGTGTGTCTACGATAATGACTATCAGCCCGCACGGCCGGGGCAAGCACGATTTAACCGGCATGTGTGGAAACAGCCGTTTGAGAATGTTGATGGGGCGGCGTGGATGCTGAATGCCGATGGTCCGGCAGTCTTTTCCTTGGACGGCGGCTCGCAGGACAGCATTCAGGAGTTACGCTACAATCCGGCCATTGGCAATGATTTCCGTGCGACGTATGCGTATGATGCGTCGAAAGGATATGAGGGATTGCCGATTTGCAGCGATTTGATGCTGCGGTACTATGTGAAAATGAAAAGTGACAGCGGGGCGGGAGTAAAATTAAGCAAGTACGGCATTTCCTACGAAAGTATGGTTACAGACGCCGGCACGATGCAGATTTGCCGTTTCGATAATGGAAACCGCAAAGTACTCGTGGAGGGCTTTATTTCCGAGGCGGATAAGGTCGGCGTCCAGGTGTTGCAATTTGCCAATGTTGATCACAGGCTGGTTTTTGACTATGGACAAAGCAAGTTGGAATACGATCTGGGCGCAGATAAATTTGGCGCCGGGATGGATCGTTTGTCGCTGCCCGGGGCTGCGATTGCAGGTTATGGAAAACTTCAGATTCGCCATATCCAATTGATGCGTGATATTCATTATATCAGTGAACCGACGTACTTAACCAACCCGAAATATGGCGTAATGCGTGCCTTTGAGGGCAGCCCGCTGGAATTGCGGTCTGATGAGTTTTTTGTCTGCGGCGATAACAGTCCCAATAGTTATGACGCCCGGCTGTGGCGCGAGCCGACGAAAGCTAATCCCGGGCAGTCCTATCGACAAGGCATTGTGCCGCGGGATTATCTGGTCGGCAAGGCGTTCTTTATCCACTTCCCCGGCAACTGGCGTTTTGAAAAAGAAAGCTGGCGGAAGATTCCGTATCTGGACGGAGCCCCGGAGCCGGATGGCATTAAAATCATTTACGGCGGCCACTAAATCATTTACAAGCGAAGCCCTGGCGAGCAGTTAACTTTATGGATGAAAATACACAGCAACAGGATTTGGATCAAAATCAGCCCTCCGCGGATAATGAATCTTTCTATGTGCCGCATCGGAGCGCGACGCTCGAGGGTATTGTCAACACAGTCGAATGGCTTCTGATTGCGTTTATTTTGGCGCTGGTTTTTCGGGCTTTTGGCGTTGAGGCGTTTCAGATTCCCACCGGCAGTATGGCCGATACGCTCAAAGGGTCGCATTATCACCTCCGCTGTCTTCGCTGCGGTTATGCCTATAATGCCGGCGGTGATGATACACTTTTTGCTCGTCCGGAATGCCCATCGTGCGGCTATGCTCAACCGATGAATGCCGTAGGAAAAATACAGAACGGCGACCGCATTTTTGTTCTGAAAAGTATTTATCAATTCTATGCCCCCAAACGATGGGATGTGGTGGTTTTCAAGAATCCGACAAATCCACAAATCAATTATATCAAACGTCTGACGGGGCTGCCCGGCGAGACGGTGCAGATTATTGACGGCAATCTTTTTATTGACAACCACATCCAGCGCAAGCCCGCTCAAGTGCAGAATGAATTATGGATGCCGATCTACGATAATGATTATCAGTCTTTTGGCAAAATTGGTCAGTTTGCCGCCAACGATGTCAGCAATATACCGTGGCGACAGCCCTTTGAAAACACCCCGGATAGCCGCTGGAATCTCAATGCCGACGGTTCGGCCACGTTTTCACTGGAGGATTATCGAAGCAGTCCTCATGTTCTTGTGTACAATAGCGACGTTGGAAATGATTTTCATTCGGTGTATGCCTACAATGGTTTTTCGCGTCAGAGTCAGCCGGTCTGTGACGATTTAATGATGCGTTTCTGGGTTAAAAACCAAGGGGACGGCATCATCGCTGTTGGCTTTGAAAAAGACGGCATTCAGTACGTCGGCAGTGTTCGGTTTGGCGATTCGATGGTTTTAAGCCGTAGGGAAAGCGGCGAAACCCACGACCTGGCCAAAATTCCGATTCAGTTAACCCCTGACAACGACAGGACACGATATTTTGAATTTGCCAATGTGGATTATCGACTTGTTCTGCGGTTCGGAACGCAGCGGTTAAGCATTGATTTGCCCGTTCGCAAGTCAGAAAAACAGATGCCGCCCAAAGTAGAAATTCAGGGCTCCGGCAAAATCCGCATCAGTCATATTGGATTATTTCGAGATACGTACTACACTTCAGCGGCTAACTTACGGGCGACCGCGGATAATCCGTTCACTCTCAATGCCGGCGAATTTTTCGTCTGCGGCGACAACAGTCCGAATAGTTCGGATGCCCGTTTATGGTCGGTTGCGGGTAAAGATCAAATGGGGCGAGATGTGTATCGCGAAGGGGTTGTTCCAATGGATTATATGATGGGAAAGGCGTTTATGGTGTATTGGTCGGATGCCTTTAGCCCGATGCCCAATATGCTGCCGATTATCCCCAATATCGACCAGTTAAAAGTCATCTACGGCGGTTCGGAAGAGGTTTATTGATTACGCGAAAAAGGCGTTCATTTTGCGCATCGCCGATTGACGAATGAAAAAGAAGCTGCAAAAGCTACCGATTTTAGAGGGCGTCTGTGTGGTTAGTCAGGACTATTGTGGATTTCTGTCGTATGGCTTTCGCTCAGAGTGGCATTGCCCAGGTCGCCGACAAATTCGTCGAAGTGGTTATCCTCTGCAGTTTTGTCGCCATCGCCTTTGATAAACGGTTCCTGTTTATGTTCAATCGGCTTAATGCCAGCGATTTTTTCGGGGGTGCCATCAATTTGGACTATGAAAATGATCGGCCCGATTTGAATCTGGTCGCCGGGGTTTAGGCGGGCTTCTTCGATTTTTTGCCCGTTGACAAATGTGCCGTTTCTGCTGCCGAGATCGCGAATCATCAGTCGATTCTGATCCATATTCAGTTCGCAATGCTTCCGTGATGCAACTGAAAGGGGAATACACAGGTCGCAATCCTGACGTCTTCCAATAAGAGTAACATTGCTGGGTAATTGAAACGGCTTGGCGTCCCCGTCCTTTTTCAGCAGATAAAGCAGTACTTTCATTCGGGATTCCTCGAAAAAAGTCATTGTTTATTTCCTGATTATAGCTTACGATTCGCACTTTTTGCAAGTAAAAATGTGTAAAAATAGCATAATAAAGGCTGGAAAATGAGATACAAAGCCGTATTTTTTGATCTTGATGGAACGCTGGTTGATACCCTCGACGATTTAACGGATGCGATGAATTATGCGTTAAGCCAATTAGGTCAGCCTGGTATTGGTCGGGATGCCTGCCGGGAAATGATCGGTAAAGGGCTGGCGGTTTTTGCCGATAAGGCGTTGCCGGAGGGAGCCAAACATCTTCAGCAGGCGCTGATTGACGCGATGAAGGCCCGGTATGTCCGGACGTGTCTGGATAAGACGCGGATTTATGCCGGGATGGCTGGCTTGGTATCCCAATGCCGCCAGAAAGGGCTTAAGTTGGGTGTTGTGAGCAATAAGTCGCATCCGCTGACAGTCAAAATCGCCGAGCATTATTTTGGCAGCGAAGTTTTCGGGATTATTCTCGGCCAGAAAGAGGATGTCAAAATTAAGCCCGACCCGGAGCCGATTCAGATAGCGATGAAAGCCGTCGGGGTGGATTTGCCGCAGGAGACGCTCTATGTTGGCGACAGCGATGTCGATGTGGAAACGGCCCGAAATGCGGGGACGGATTTTGTCGCGGTAGGCTGGGGGTTTCGCAGCGAACAGCAATTGCGTCAGGCAGGAGCCGAAAAAATCATCTATAATGCGGGCGATTTATTGAACCTGATACTGGCATCATAAAACGTTTTAGAGGTGTTACTCAGGCAGATCATTGGCGGCGCGAGGGGCGTTTTGTGTTAATTTCCGCCGCAGTCGCAAAAAGACCGATGGCGGCAGCAGCTTGGAGACATCGCCGCCGAGCAGGGCGATCTGCCGGACGAGCGTGGAACTGACATAGCCGTATTCCTCGCTGGTCATAATGAAGACCGTTTCAATTCCGGCCACAGTGCGGTTGGTCATCGCAAGCTGAAATTCGTATTGTACATCCGACAAATTTCGCAAGCCGCGAAGCATCACATCGGCTTTTTGTCTGGCCGC
>CAZVXR010000233.1:0-2061 GCA_964630865.1 uncultured Pirellulales bacterium
ATATTTTCAGCGGCCGCTGCAGCAGCGGCAATGCCCGAATCGATTGCATTGTGAAGGCCTTTAATCTTAAGCATATTGACAAAACCCGCACTATCGCCCAGCAGTACCACGTTGCTGTGTCCAATCGTTCCAGTCGCCGGATCGCGGGGCAAAGCATAAAATCCGCCTTCGGGAATCATCTTAGCTCCGGCATCGGTTACGGCTCCGCCGTCGATAAATTGCTTTACAAATCGGTGCTGCTTAAACCGTGTTAGAGCGTCCTGCGGATTAAAATCGCAGTACTTGTAATCCAACCCGACAATCATTCCTACCGCAATAGAATGATTGCCCATCGGGTACATAATCCCGCCGCCAAACATCGCCGGGCCAACCACGGGTGTCCAGAGGGGATAGCCCATCGCATGAACAACGCGGCCGGAGCCGAATTTTTGATATTGTGTCTCGCTGACTTTAATCAACTCTTTAACGCCAAGCGAGTACAACTGGCAACCCTGCCGAGCCAAACCGGCTTTTTTGATAAATTTTTCGCTCAGCAAACCATCGCAGCCTTCGGCGAGCAAAATCATCTTCGCCTCGATGACCTCGCCAGGCTGATAATTGCGATTCCTGTGTCGCTCTTTATCCAATCCCTGATCGACCAACTTAACGCCGGTTGCCACATGGGTCGCACTGTCCCAAAGGATATCTTCCGCGGCAAAACCATACAGTACCTCTACGCCCAGTCCCTGTGCAATCGAAGCCAGCCACGCCGTCAGTTTGCTGACAGAACAAATATAATCGCCCTGGTGCTTCATCTGGCCGAAGCCAAGCTTAAACTTTCCGGCCATTTTGATCGCAATTTCAATATTGAACGCCAGCTTGTCGCCCAGCAGAAACATCACATCGTCTTTGTCGACGCGCGACACAAGTGTCGCTTTGGCTGCGTCGCTTTCAGCCCATTTCGGATCAATCGGATCGAGCAACCGGCTCAATGCCTGCGCTTCTAAGACTGCGCCGGATAGATTATGATTACCCGCCGCCTGCGCCTTGTCGATGACGACAATATCCAACTGAGGCTTTGTTTTCTTCAGCGTAATCGCCGCCGCCAGCCCCGCCGGGCCTGCTCCGACAATCAATACGGATACACGGTTATAGGTATTTGCGTTTTCCACAGCTTATCCTTTTAGAGCGTTGATCAAATCCGGAATGACCTGTTCGGCGTTGCCGACGATATAGTAATCGCACTGTTTGAATATCGGAGCATTGGGGTCAGTGTTGATAGCAAAAATCGTCTCGGTATTTGCCACGCCAATCATGTGCTGAATCGCGCCAGAAATACCGATTGCAATATAAACTTTGGGACCTACGGCGGTTCCCGTCTGACCGACCTGATGAACACGTTCAATGAACCCCTGTTCTACAGCGGTTCGTGATGCGCCCTTTTCGACCGAAATTTTAAATGTGTTTTTGATGGTATCGCAAATACTGCCGAGCAGGCGATCATAGCTATCGCGATTTTGCATCCCCTTACCGCCGCTGATGATCACGTCGCTTTCGAAATTGACCTTGCCGTGTCCAATCTCTGTACGAATGATATCCAGGCTCAAGTCAGCCCCGGTCAATTCCACCCGATGTTCGATAACGCGACCCTTGCGAGATGGATCTGCCGGCAGCCGCTGCATGACGCCCGGACGGGCGGTGGCCATCTGACAGGTCGAATCCTTGGTGCAGATGGTCGCCATCACATTGCCGCCCAGCGCTGGGCGAGTCTGCATCAAAATGGCGAATTGTCCCTTGCGGGAGCTGTCGCGAATATCCAAACCCGTACAATCCGCAGTCAGTCCGCATCCAACACGATACGACACCATCGGAGCCAGCACACGTCCTGCAGGTGTCGCTCCATACAGCACAATCTGCGGCTTATATTTCTGGATCACTTCGGAAACCGCCTTGCGATAGCTGAATGGATCAAACTCCGCCAGCAGCGGATGCTCAATCAGATAGACATCGTCCGCACCGGCGGCAATCAGCTCCTGCGCCATGGAACGAACCTGGCTACCTGCCAAAATGACGCCGCAGCGA
>CAZVXR010000234.1:0-8503 GCA_964630865.1 uncultured Pirellulales bacterium
TCAGACGTGTGCTCTTCCGATCTGTACGGCGGATATTTGACCTTGCCTGCGTAGATAGGATTCAGCGCCTTGAGCGCAATGAGGTTATCCCCGTGAATGATCAGATTGTCGTGCAGGCTTACCTTTTTGGTAAGATTTTTCTACTTGACCGGCACAAGTTCATGATATTTGACCGCCAAGTGATAATTTTGAACAAAGGTTTTCCCTTTGAAATCTAACCTCGCCATACGCCCGCTATCGATTCCAGCTTTTCAAACTGACCACTTTCGTTTCCATCCCTGATTATGCACGCTTTTTTCACGTTGTCAAACATTGCCTGAACAAACTTATTTGACCTTTATTCCCCACCCGAAAAGATACGCCCAATTTTCCCATTTTTCAACAGAATTATCCATTTTGACAATATTTGCACAAACTCTATCGTATATGTCCTATTCGTCCCATAAGTCCCATTAACCCAATTCTCCGCATTTCCGCATTCTACCACCTATGCAATTTTCCCATTTTTTCCTTGACGTGTTCGGCGGATGTTCGTATAATACAAAAAGTGTGGGAGACAAATCCCACGCAAGGCGACCCACAACCTCGCCTTTAACAAAAACAAAGAAATGGGTGCCCTGCCCATGTCTTTTCGCATGGGCAGGATTGGACAGAAGGAGGATTGCAGGCATGAAAGAAAACAAAAAAACCATTACCCCTCTGTGTTTCTCTGTGTCCTCTGTGGTAAAAAAAACAAAACGAACCCAATTTCCACATTTTCTATCAACTGTTTTTGAAAAACGAACCCATTTTTCCTCCTCTTTATGATTGACATCTTAGCTTATCTATTTTACGCTAAAGCCACGATAAGTTACTCTAAGTCCTTGAAAGGGCAAATGCTATGATTATTGTAACGGGCGGAGCCGGGTTTATCGGGTCGGCATTGGTAGCCGAGTTGAACGCACGCGGGCTGGACGACATTTTGATTGTGGACCTGTTGGGAAGCACAGAGAAGTGGAAAAACCTCCGGAAACTGAGGTTTGTCGATTATATGGAGGCGGAGGATTTTGCCCAGATTATCGACTCGGACAATCTCGAATGGGAGGTTGAGGCCGTACTGCATCTGGGTGCCTGCTCGGACACCACCGAAACGGATGCGGCGTTTCTGATTCGCAATAACTACGAATACAGCAAGATGCTTGCCCAGTGGGCAATTCAAAAACAGACCCGGTTTGTGTATGCCTCCAGTGCCGCCACCTACGGCGATGGCTCGGTGGGGTTTTCCGACACCGACCCTATCGAAAAGCTGATTCCCCTGAATATATATGGCTACAGCAAGCAGCTTTTTGACCTGTGGGCACAGAAAACAGGCATCCAGGATCAGATTGTCGGCCTGAAATTCTTCAATGTCTTTGGCCCCAATGAGTACCACAAAGGCGATATGCGAAGTTTCATTGTCAAGGCCTTTGAACAAATCAAAGCCTGCGGCAAAGTCCGCCTATTCAAATCGCACCGTCCTGACTATGCCGATGGGATGCAGCTTCGGGACTTTATCTATGTCAAAGATGCGGTGGATATGACGCTGTTTTTCCTCGAAAATCCGGAGGTTAACGGCCTGTTTAATATCGGTACCGGCCAGGCTCGTTCGTGGGTTGATCTGGCCGGGGCGGTTTTTGACGCGATGGGCAAGCAGCCCAATATCGAGTTTATCCCAATGCCCGAAAAACTGCGGGAAAAATACCAGTACTTCACGCAGGCGGATATCTCCAAGCTCCGCGCCGCTGGCTGCCGGACGAACATTACTGAGCTCGAATCTGCCGTCGCCGACTATGTGCGGAATTATCTGATGAAAGACGAGTATTTGGGCGGAGAGCAAAAGGAAACGGATGATTAACCATAATGTAGATATTCAACTTGGCATTATCTGGTATTTGATTTTCATCTTATCGACCGCGGCACACGAAGCTTCTCACGCCTTTACGGCGCTAAAGTTCGGCGACCGAACCGCGTGGCTCGGCGGGCAGGTTACCCTCAATCCGCTTCCGCACATGCAGCGCGAGCCGTTTGGCATGGTTCTCGTACCGATACTATCCTACGCGATGGGAGGCTGGATGATCGGCTGGGCCAGCGCGCCGTATGATCCCGTTTGGGCGGAACGTCATCCCAGGCACGCCGCGTGGATGGGGCTTGCCGGACCTGCGGCCAATTTGGGTCTGATGATTATTGCCGGCATTTTGATTCGCATCGGTCTGGCGACGGGATATTTTGCCGCTCCGGGGGCGGTTCATTTTACTCAGGCAGTGCTTGGCGCTCAGCCGGGATTGTCGCATGGGTTGGCGGTTGGGGCGAGCATTTTGTTTACGCTGAATCTGCTGCTGCTGGTGTTTAATCTGATTCCCGTTCCGCCGCTGGACGGCACATCGTGGATGGAGTTGATTTTATCCGGCGATGCTCTTGAAAAATATCGTGCCCTGATTCACAGTCCCGGCCTGCGGACATTCGGTATCCTGATTGCGTGGTATGCGATCGATTTTATTTTCCCGCCCATCCATCTGGCGGTTACCAATTTATTGTATGCGGGAACAGGGCATCTATACGGTCATTAGTTACTGTGCGGCGGCTTCGGCTTCTATGGGCAGGTAGGGCAGCCGGACGGTAAAGACGGTGCCTTCGCCGGGGATGCTTTGGGCGTCGACGGCGCCTTTGTGCAGGACGACGATTTTGCGGACGATGGCCAGTCCGAGTCCGACGCCGGTGTTGATTTTGGTGGTATGGAACGGCTCAAACAGGCTGCCGAGGTCGTCAATGCCTGGACCATTGTCCTGGATGCGAAGCACAAGCTGATGATGGTCGTAGTCAATTGCGGTGCTGATATTGACGTGGCCGCGCTGGGGCTCGACCGCCTCGATGGCATTCATCGCCAGATTCAGCGCTACATCCTGCATCCGGTCGGGGTCTATGTTGACTAATCCGAGATGCTCATCCAGATGGAGCGTTACGCCGACGTTGCGCATTTGAGCCTGCGGGCCGACCATTTGGGCGACGGTTTCGATGAGACGATTAAACTGGCAGGGCTGGATTTGAAGTTGGGTTTCTTTGCTGAACTTGAGCATATCTAAAACCAGCTTTTGAATCTGGTCGAGATTGCGTTTGAGGATATTCCAGCCCTTTTTTGCCTGGTCGATTTCGCCGCGGGTAAAGGCCGAGTCGATGACATCGCGTCCGGTGGCGACAGCCTGAAAGATATTCTTGATGCCGTGCGATAGATTGAGCGCCGCTTGTCCGGCCTGCATCAGTCGCTGGCGCTGCTGGGCGGTTTGCTTGCTTTGCAGATTGTCAAAGGCGATGCCGACCATCGTATCGCCGGGGCTGTATTCAAGTTCAATTGTCGCAGGGTTTTTTTGGGGTTTTTCCAATATCCAGGAGTCTTTGTCGGCTTCGTAGAGCAGGACTGTTGCGCCGCAGCGAATCTGGTCGTTGGATTTCAGCGGGATCGGTTCGGTAATCCGCTGTTCGTTGATGTAGGTGCCATTGGATGAGTCGAGGTCGCGGAGAAACCACTGGCCGTCGCGAAAGAAGACTTCGGCGTGTTTGCGCGATACGGCCTTGTCGGGCAGGACAAAATCCGCATCGTCGCCCCGACCGAGCGTTTTGCCCCAACCGCCTTTTTCCAGCTCAAAACGGCTGTCGCGCAGCGAGCCAGTGATAATGCAAAGTTGTGCCAAATGCTATTTTCCGATACAAAATTTTGAGAATATCACATCCAAAATGCGTTCATCTATCGCCTCATGTTCCAGCCCGGCCAATTCCTGTCGGGCCTGGCGCAGCGACATCGCGGCGATTTCCGGATGGTCTTTTATTTCATCGGCAGCCTGGGATAATTGCTTAAGAGCCGATTGGAGTTTTTGTCTGTGCCGCAGGTTGATCGCCACGCCCGCATCGGTTTCATTTTGGCCGGATTGGGCCGATAATAGCATCTTTGCCAATCTTTTTTTCAGGTTGTCAAGTCCCGCTGCGGTTTTTGTGCTGATAGGAACAAATTCTATGCCCAATGTATCCTGCATTTGTTTGAGCTTATGTTCAATTTGTTCGGCAGAGTACAAGTCAGATTTGGTTGCAATGCCGAGGGTATGCGTTTTTGGGAATAGGCGGAAAATGGCCGCCGTCTGCTCCAGATTATTCAGGGATAAGTCGATGCAAAACAAGATGATTGATGCGGCGGACAGCGCTTCGGCTGCCGCCTGATGAGCCAATTGCTACATTGTATCGGTTGTGTGGAGTTTGAGTCCGGCACAGTCAAAAAGTACGCACTGGCCGCAATCCAGTTCGAGTGTTTCGGTCAGTACGTCCCGCGTGGTTCCCTGTACCTCTGAGACGATGCTTCGCTGCTGTGCCGTCAGCGCGTTCATCAGGCTGCTTTTGCCGGCGTTGGGAAGTCCGGCCAGACCGACCGACGGCAGCCCCATCAATTCTTCGCATCGCACGGCGCCATCGAGAAGCTGCTGAATTCTTGCCGTAAGAGCTGTGATGCAGTCTGTCACTTGTGTTGGTGAGATGAGCTCGATGGACTCTTCCGAAAAATCCAGCCCCGCTTCCACCAGCGACAATAGCTCAAGTATTTCATTTTGAAGCTGTGTGATTTTGGCCGCCAGGCCTCCGCTTAAGAGCCGCTCGGCGGCGGCGATCTGGCCTGCGTTGCTGGCTGAGACGATGTGCATCACTGCTTCGGCTTGTGTCAGATCGAGTTTGCCGTTGAGATAGGCGCGCTGGGTAAATTCTCCCGGCTGGGCTTGCCGGATGCCGGAGAGGATGATTTGCCGATAAGCGGCATCGGCTGCGGACGGCGCTGTGGTCAGATGAAGTTCGAGTAAATCCTGTCCTGTATAGGACGCCGGCGCGGGGAACGCATACGCAAGACAATCAATCTCGATATTCTGAGGCAATTGAATACACAGCTTATAAATGCCGCGCCGAATGGGGTTGAGCAACTGAGCAGCAGCGTGGGCAAAGCCCACCCTGCAAAAGACGGAGAACGCATCCTTGCCGCTGATACGGATGAGTGTTCTGCCGAGTTGGCCATCCATCACATGCGGAGAAGCGATTGCGACAATCGTATCATCCAAAACATACATAAAAAATCAAAAATCAAAATGTAAAATGACAGATCAAAAATAAAAAAGCTTGTACCATTTTAGCCCTGTGTATCTTTAACGTTATGTCGCCCTTTCAGGGCTTGATTTGTTATTCTACCCCACCCAGGGCGTTGCCCTGGGCTGTTATATTATGCCCCTTTGGGGCGGCGGCGAAAATAACAACCAGCCCTGCATTTGGCTAAAGTGTTACGCAAAATCAAAAATGGGCGAACACGCAGGTTCGCCCCTACGAAACAATGCCACACAAATTTTATTTGTCGAATCGGAAAAAGGGCTTTACTTTTTTGCGTTTGACCTTGCCTATTTTGGCTGTGGTCGGGACGAGATTTTCTTCGGCCTGTTCCTGTTTTTCTTTGAGGTGTTTTCGGATGACATACTGTTCGACGACGCCGGCGGCGATACTGGACATAATGTAGAGGTTTACGCCAGAGGCTCCGTTGTACAGCATAACGGGGAACATTCCGACCATCATCACCGCCATAATTTTTTGCTGCTGCGCCATTTCCGGGCTGGTGGTTGCGGTCTGCGCCTGCGGGGTCATTTTTTGCTGGAGGTACATTACGCCGCCCATCAGCAGCGGCAGGAGGTTAAACGAACTGATCTCCGCTCCAATAAACGGGATGACAATCGGCGCAAAGCGGAATATCGCATCCGGCGCCGACAGGTCGGTAATCCAGAACGGCAAGAAGCCCTGGCCACGCAAATCCACACTGATCGATACCGCTGTCCACAAGGCAATCCAGATGGGCATCTGCAGGAACATCGGGACCATAAACATCGCCTGCGAGACGCCGCCTTCGCGATAGATCGCCATCATCTGTTTCTGCATTTCGGCTTTATTGTCGGCGTATTTTCGCTGAATCTCCTGAATTTTCGGCTGCATTTTCTGCATTTTCATCATCTGCACCTGGCTGCTCTTGGTGATCGGATGCAGCAGCAAGCGGATCAGGAATACAAAGAACATAATGACGATACCGTAATTGCCCAGCGGTCCCATCAGGTTATACAGGGTGTTCATCAGCCAGACGATGCCGAACGCCATTGGGGCGATGATGGACTTCGGACAGCAGCAGGAGCTAAAGTCCAGAGTCTGAAAAAACGCCAGCTTGCTATACACAGGATTTTGTTCAAACAATTTTTTGTCTTTGGGACCCATATATAGGTTCATTGCCAGATTTGCCGAGGCGGTTGCGCTGCCGGCGGCGGCCAGTTCAAACGGACCGGTCTTCATTACCAGAGAACAGTTTTCGCTGTGCCGCATGCCGGGCTTTTCGGGGTAATACCGGGCGGTTTCAAACCGCGCCAATCCATTTGACGCCTCCGTTGATGGATAGGCAATCGCGGTAAAGTATTTATTGGTCAGCGCCGCCCACTGGAAAACAGAAACGTCCTCCGAGGGCAGGATTTTCAGGTCTTCGTATTTTCCTTTCTCTGCCGCCTTTTTCATTTTAGGAGTATCAATAAATCGCGATTCGATGCCAGCGGCGACCTGAAAGGCGGTAAAGACTTTCAGCGTATCGCGCTGCTGACCTTCGTGTGAAATGCCGGCCGGGCCTGACAGATTCATTTGTACGCGGATCGGCTCTGCGGATAGATTCTCGAATTGGATATTGCTGACCAGTTCATAACTGGCTGGCTGGACGCTGTACGTCCGCGTAATTCGCAGCAGCGGTTGGGTCATTTGCCGGACGCCGTCGAGGGTCTGAACATCGCCCAGTTCGGCGACAAAAACGGCACTGTCTTTATCTTGTTTGTCCAGCCGCCAATTTAATTTGTCCAGCGGAAACGCAAGATTAACGCTGGTGAAAGCCTGTCCCTGCCGAATGACATACAACGATTCGCAAGCCATCGAATAGACCGGTTTGCCATTGGTGATCGGGCTGAGAATATGCAGCGGCTTTGGGTCTTTGGGGTCAAGATCGCTAAACTCCGAAAGCTCTGCGGTTGTTACCGCAGCACCCAGTGTCGTTAATTCGACCTGGAATTTATACCTGTCAGGGTCGTCGTTGCGTTTGCATTCTTCATAGACCTGTCCTAAGGTTACTTTTTGTTCTTTGCCGCTGATGGCGGCGACATCGAGCGGAGGGATGGTCGCGGCCATTTGAGGCTGGGCGGCGGCAGGTTTTTCGGCGGACTCTGCCGGCAACGCTGTGTTTGGTGTATTGGCTTCAGCGGCCAGCGGGATGATCCCGCCGTTGTGCTTGAATATCCCTGTCTGCCAGATCAACACGCCGCAGGCAAGGGTAAATGACGCTAACAATGTTACGAGTACAGCTTTTATTTTCATTCAATCAATCCTTGTATTATGAGAAAATTTGAACAAGACAATTTTTGTTTCTTTGCTTGCGTTCTTATCATTATCATCAGCCGCAAGCTGTGTCGCCCCTCTGGGGCTTTGGGTT
This sequence comes from uncultured Pirellulales bacterium, assembly GCA_964630865.1. Classification (GTDB taxonomy): domain Bacteria; phylum Planctomycetota; class Phycisphaerae; order Sedimentisphaerales; family Anaerohalosphaeraceae; genus Anaeroglomus. The sequence goes on from CAZVXR010000234.1 coordinate 7,535, forward strand.
TTATTTGGTTCTTACCCGGCGGTTTCCACCGCCGGCTATTTTATGTCGTCCCTCCGGGACTATTGACGCACTCGGCAGAAACCGCGTGGGCATTGCCCACCTATGGCCACTGGATTCCCGCCTGCGCGGGAATGACAATTTGGAAGTCGTGTGGGCATCGCTCACCCTGCGGGATATTTCACAACCGACGACTATCTTCCATCCGCCAGGCGTTCGCCTTCGAAGCGATCCAGTTCGGGAATCGAATAAATTTTCTGCGCCGCAGCTTTGTAGTCATATTCGAGGCGGACGAAATTCACTTCATTTTCGGCGATGAAAACATAGCTGGATCGGCTATCTCTGTCGCGCGGCTGGCCGACGGAGCCGACATTGATGATCGCTTTTTCATCCGGAACAATCGGATACTTACCGCCCAGTTCGTCGGGGGGGTAGAAATCCGGGTCTTCCAGGAAGACTCCCGGCAGATGCGTATGACCGATAAAGCAGATGTGCTTAACCCGTTCAAACAGGGCGTCCATCTTGCCAGTGGTGGTAAAGACGTCGTCCGGAAAGATGTATTCATTGATAGGTCTTCGCGGCGAACCGTGGACAAAATCCAGATGGGCGTCTACATCACCGAGTTTGGTTTTCAGCGTCCACCGCATCTTTTGCTGGCCGAGATACTTCCATCGCTTTTCGGCTTTTTCGTGATTGGTTTCCTGTTCGAGCATCATGCGGGTCCAGTAGGCGGCGGATTCAGCTCCGGAATTGAAATTGGTCGGTTCGTACAACGCCGCATAGTCGTGGTTGCCCATAATGCAGTTTTCGGTTTTTTCAATAACCAAATCCAGACATTCCAGCGGATTGCCGGCATAGCCGACAATGTCGCCGAGGCAGTAAATGGTCTTGATGCCCCGTTTTTCGATGTCATCCAACACCGCGGTCAGAGCTTCAAGATTCGAATGTATATCGCTGATAATCGCAAACATA
>CAZVXR010000235.1:0-9773 GCA_964630865.1 uncultured Pirellulales bacterium
TGATATTCTTTCCAATTCGGGTTACAAGAAACGATGCCTCAATTTATTTTCGAAGATTCCTCCCGTGCGATTTCAACCCATCGCGAGGCGCGGGAGAATTCATTGCGCAGCGTGTGAATATCTTTCATAATAATCTCCAGATTGCAATGTTTGGCTGCCCGGAGTGTGGTTTGCAGATCGGCGCGAATAAGATCTTCGTCAAAGATGTCCACACTAATCAGAGTTGGGTTGGGTTTGCGGGAAAAGACGTATTTTTTCCCCAGGGCTTGAGCCATGAATAACTCATCGCACCACGGCGAAATGGAAATCGAACGAAGATTGGGTATCTTTTTGAGGATATTCCATCGGGTGTGCACGGGTTCACAGCAGCCGTAATAGCATAATCCTGCCCGCTCTATCAGCGGCAGTTGATAGGGAAAGATGAATCTTTCAAACATCTCCGGCGAAACGCTGACCGTCTCCTGCGACTCGGACAGCATCCAGGTGTCTTTCAATCGAACCCGTTGGCCGGGATGATAATCTTTTTGCGGCAGAGTTTGCGTATAGCCGCAACTGCCGGAACCTACATAATCATTCAGGTTGTTCAAATTAACAAGGCCGTTTTCTTCCTGCCACGTCAAAAACGCCATAAAATCATCCCGCAGAAAACACATGATTGCGTGCAATCCATCCGGGTCGTCGTACATTGACATAAAAAGATTTTCCAGCCCGATCAAATCGATCAGGACATTGGTCATTCCATAGCTCCAGGTATGTCCGCCGATAATTTTGACGGGCAAAATTCCGTCCAATATATGCTCAAGGTGATGTTTATACGCGAGCGTTGTTTCTTTATCTGCGGCAAATGTGCGATGTTTTAGTTTATGCATATCCCGACTGATATTTTGAATCGGCGGGTCCCACGTTCTGCTGCCCTTTCCGAATTCGGGACTCCAGCCTTCGTGCTGAATGCTGGTTACGCCGAAATCCGAAATCTGTACCTGCCATCGCAATCCTGCAAAAGGCTCGACGACGGCGTCGTCTTTCAATTCTTCAAATCGCCAGATATCGCGGCGAAACTGAGATTCAATCTCCCTTGCCCAGGGCTCGGAACATCGCAATCGTTTGTCGAAATCAACGAGCTGGACAACCTCATGGGCTTCGACAAGGATCATAGGCCGAGAGGCATTTAAGTCATGTAAATTAATCCACGCACGTCGACGCTCATTGTTTTCCGGGCTGGCCGAAATTTCGTTCACACGATTTGCCAGACGTTTTAAAATATCGATATCGGAAGGAATAATTTTCCATGGAGAAGACATACAAGCAATCCCTAATGTTTGATAAATTTATGTTAGGTCTCGGCGATTTCCAGAATACCCTTTTGATTTAGGCATAAACACATTTTTGGGCTTCATCGGCAAACGCTATAATCAGTTCCGGCTCGGCGTCGAAAAAGTGATCGGAAGGACACAGAATAAACGCGCCTTCCTTGCCGGCGGCCTGGAAACACCGCCGCACCTCGGCGCGAGTCTGCTGGGGCGTGCATTCGGTAAAGAAATGCTGCTGGTCAAAGCCGCCGATCATACACATTTCGGGGCCTAAAATGTCGCGGGCTTTCTTGATATCGACATCGCCCCCCATTCCGACGGGCGTAAAGGTTTCCATCGCATCGGTTCCCATTGCCTTGATGTTGTTAAGAATGGGCATCATCCCGCCGCAGGTGTGGTAGGCGATTTTTTGCCCGGCCTTGTGTGCTTCTTCGATCAGACGGCTGTCATACGGCGCTACAAACGCATCAAACAGCGCCGGTGAGATGACGGTTGAAGAGGCATCCCCGCCGCCCAGTTCGAGGATGTCGTAGCGAGCGCCTTTAAGCGACCGGATAAAGGTTTGCTTGCGTCGGAATAAAATATCCAGGAACGATTTAACCCAGCCCGGATCGTCAAAGGTCGCCATAATCAGTTTTTCGATGCCGAATAGACACGCCGCATCCTGCCAGGTACCTGGCTGGCCAAAGAGGTCAAAACCGCAGACAAAACCGCGTATCAGGGCATTTTCTCCGTATCTATCGACTTCCCGGCTAAGAGCATCCAAATCGCACTTCGGCGCGGTGGCGTATTCGCCGATCAGCTCAATATCGTTTTTATTCTTGACCAAATGTTCGGTTACCCACATGGTGTAGTCGTTATTCTGGATAACCGTCGAAAGTCGGCCTTTGGGCGTTACAAACGTGTAGCGTCGGGTAGGATAGTCCAGTCCGGGAATATCTTCCGTTTCCAGCCGCCAGTTGTCCGATACGATCGCATAAGCCGCCGCCGGGTCGTTGCCCCCACAGAACCGTTCGCTGTCAGATGGATTTCCCTTATAGGGATTGAGCCAGTGGACGGCGTCTAATCCGAAATGCTTAAAAAATGCCATGTTGTCAGCGCCCTTGAGGTACTTTTTAAGAAAGTACGGCATGACATGGTGTGTTGTAACCGGCAATCGGTCAGGCTTTTGGCCGTTGATTGCTGCCAGAAAACGTTGTTTGGTTGTCATTTGAGTCACTGATTAATCCTTTTCGTTTGAGTTTGTGGTATATACTAATTTTGAAAATCAACACTGAAGCGGCTTTGATATTTTGCGTTTGGCAACTTCTTCAACGCACGGGTAAAGACTGTCGCCCTCCGAAAGCCGCAAGACAATCATCCTGCCGGGTTTACCGATTCTATATTCCATAAAATGTTCCTGAAAATATTTACACATTCAACATTTACCATTATTTGCCCCCCCCGCACCTTCAAGCGCAGCTTGTGGGTGCCTTTGCGATTCTAAGTTTGTTTCCTTTTGAGCTATTGCCTTGGGAAATACCTTAACGATACTGCCAGAGGGCTTTCGCCTTTTTTATACATTTGGTTATAACTGGAATAATACCACTGGCTGGGCTGTTGGGCAAGCCCTCTTTTAACCGGATTATGATGGATATAATAAACGCAGTTTCTTGCCGCTTTATAGGAAAAAATGTTGCGGTCATATCCGCCGCCATCCTGCCAGAATCGCACTTTTTCATGTTTTTGCCCGGTCGTTAGTTGTCCTATTATATCAGGCTGATGCTGCCGAAGCCAGTTGATTGCCCTGCGGCTGACACTTTGCTTGATACTCTTGAGAATCGCCGAAATCGAATACGGCTGTCGTATCGGACAAAACATCAAGTGAACATGTTCGGGCATAAACACATACGCCCATACATCAAAACCATGCGACTGCTGTGCAGAAACGATAGCCTCGACCAGATACTCGCAAAACAAGCGGTTCTGCAAAAGCGGCAGACGGTGATAACAGCTAAACGTCAACTCATGTCCATGATTCGGCACATTATAACGCTTGCAAAGTTTTTCAACTGTGTTGTCCTTAAGTTCCATAATGTCTATCTACTCGCAGGCACCCACAAGCTGCGCTTGAAGGTGCCACCCGAAAAAGAAGTTTTATAGAGGTGGCCTTATCCATATCAATTGGAACACTTCTATAGCGATTCCTATGATACACATTACGGTCAGGAAAATTAAAAGACCATCACTAAAACGAGATAGTTTTATGTAATTTTTATTATAGCGTTGCCTTAAAATCCAAAGATAACAAAGAAACATCACACCAATCAGACAAGTAAAAATTAGTTCTCGCTTACCTCCTGGCTCAAAAAAATATTTGGAGTCGGGAGTAGTATTGGTCAGCCAAAAGACTGCCAGAATAAGCCAGTAAATTATAGACAAATACAGCGTGGGCAGACCCCATACATGGATAGCCAGTTTGCTGAGTATCTTTTTAAGCACATTGTAGAATCCTCAATATTGATTGTTCGGGTGGCACCTTCAAGCGTAGCTTGTGGGTGCCTTTGCGATTCTAAAGGCGCCTGGCTCTACCACTTCAGTACTCCGCCGGTGTCGGCGCTGGTGGCCATGGCGGCGTATTTGGCAAGGCAGCCTTTGGTGATGCGCGGGGCGCGCGGCTTCCATTGTTTTTTGCGTTCGGCTAATTCGGCATCGGAGAGCTTAACATTGATAGTATTGTTCGTAATGTCGATTTCAACGATGTCGCCCGGATTAACCAGCCCAATAGGTCCGCCGACTGCGGCTTCGGGGCTGACGTGGCCGATGCAAGCTCCGCGTGTGCCGCCGGAAAAACGACCATCGGTAATCAGCGCAACCGATTCGCCCAGACCTGCGCCCATAATATAGCTGGTCGGGCTTAGCATTTCCTGCATTCCTGGGCCGCCTTTGGGGCCTTCGTAACGGATGATGACCACATCGCCGGCTTTGACCTTGCCGCCGAGGATACCATCGCAGGCTTCTTCCTGGCTGTCGAATATCACGCACGGGCCGGCGTGTTTGAGCATCGCGGGGGCAACGCCTGCGGCTTTGACCACGCAGCCGCTGGGGGCGAGGTTGCCGCGAAGGATCGCCAGTCCTCCGGTTTTGGAGTAGGCTTTGTCGAGGGTGTGGATGCATTCGGGATTTTTAATGTCGGCATTTTTGACCCGTTCGCCGAGTGTTGTGCCGGAAACGGTCATGCAATCTAGATTTAGCAGCCCCGGAATCTTGCCGATTTCCTTAATAATTGCACTGATACCGCCGGCGGCATCGACATCTTCAATATGCCAACTGCTTGAGGGCGAGACTTTGCAGATGTTGGGGACTTTGGCACTAATACTATTTATTCTATCCAAATTATACTCAATTCCCGCCTCATTTGCCAAAGCAAGGGTGTGCAGGACGGTATTGGTCGAGCCGCCCATCGCCATATCGAGAGCAAAGGCATTGTCGAGTGATTTTTGCGTGATTATCGCTGAGGGGCGAATATCTTTTTTAACCAGTTCGACGATTTGGCGACCGGCTTGTTTGTATAATTCCTGACGTTTTTTGTCGGCAGCCAGAATTGTTCCATTGCCGGGCAACGCCATGCCGATAGCCTCGCACAGGCAATTCATACTGTTGGCGGTGAACATTCCGGAGCAACTACCTTCGCCGGGGCAGCCCGCACATTCAAGCTCTTTGAGGTCGGCTTCTGACATTTTTTTGGCATTATAGGCTGCCACACCCTCAAAAATCGTGATTAAATCGGCAACTTTGCCGTTTTTGGTCTTGCCCGCGGCCATTGGGCCGCCGGAGACGAACAGGGTTGGGATGTCTAACCGGACAGAAGCCATCAACATTCCGGGGGTTACTTTGTCACAGTTCGGGATACAGACCAGGCCGTCAAAGCTGTGGGCGCGAACCATCGTTTCGACCGCATCAGCGATGATTTCCCGGCTGGCAAGCGAGTATTTCATCCCAGTATGCCCCATCGCGATACCGTCGCAGACGGCGATGGTATTGAATTCGAAAGGCACGCCACCGGCGTCGCGGATAGCTTGTTTGACCACTTCGGCGACCTTATTGAGGTGGACGTGGCCGGGGACGATCTCGCAGAAGCTGTTGGCAACGGCAATAAATGGCTTATTCATGTCTTGTTCTTTAACGCCGCAGGCATGAAGCAGCCCACGGTGGGGAGCCCGCTGAAACCCGCTTTTAATGGTATCGCTACGCATCTGTTTACTCCGAAAATAGGTGTTTGATTCTACGTTTATAATGGGGGGCATTATAGTGGATATTGGTTTTTAAAAAAACCCTGAAATTTAAGATTTGTCATATTTGGCGAATTGTCGAGTTTGCCGCGTTTAAAATTGAAAAAAGAAGTCTTGTCAAGACGGATTATCTGGCTATAATTCTATAGTTGTAGTAGTTAAATAGGATATTTGGCTTAAAACTTAATTTCAGGGAGACAGTTATGTTGCGAAAGATGACTTGGTGTGCGGCAGCGGTAATCATGATAGCATTGGCGATCAATGGATGTTCATCCTCGAGCAAGATGGCGTTGCAGATGCAGGCGGGTCAGACGGTCAGCTATGAATCAACGACCACGATGGTCAAAGATTACAAGTTTGAACAGCCGACGATGAAGAAAGTCGATGATAATCAAACCAGTACTGCCACTATGATCAGGTTTGACCAGAAAGTAGCGGAAGTCGGAGCCGATGGAATGGCCATTGTGGATGTTGTTGTCAAGGGCATTCAGTGCAAGGTGGTCAGCAAGAATGCAACCCGTTATGACTTTGACAGCGCCGATGCGGCCAAGCAGTCTGACTCAATGAATAATCTGATAGGTCAAGGCTATCGTATTTCGATCAGTTCTACCGGTCAGGTCAAGGTTCTGGATGCTGCAGCAATTCGCGCGGTTGCCGTAACCGGCGAAGGGCAGAGTCTCGCCAAGAACCTGCTAAGCGATGAAAACATTGTAAAGCGTCATCAATTGCCATTGCCGGAAGGCGCCAAAGCCTTGTCAGTCAAGCAAAGCTGGACAAAGGTTGTACCGTCTCCTGCCGGCCTGCTGGCACCAAAGACATTTGAAAAGGTCTATACCGTTGCCGAAGTCGGCAAAGATAAAGTGGTTGTGAATATGGCCGCCAAAGAAAGTCTGAGCAAGAAAGCGGAAGGACAGAGTTCTTCCGGCACGATGGGAATGTTTTCCAAGATGTTCGATAGCCAGGATGCCTATACCGGCTCACTGGTCTTTAACCCCGCCGACGGCAGCGTAATGGTCTGCGAGGAAAAACTGGTCAGCACCTACACGGCCTCGGAGATGCCGCAGAATGCCCCGGCTGATGCGCTTCCGGATACGCTGATGATGCGTTTGACGAATGGTGTTAGTTTGAAGAAAATCCAGTAAGCTCTTGGTTCATCGTTAATTAATAGGTGGCGAAAGGATTCACACAATGAAGTTGCGTAAATCGCTCATAAGTAGTCTATTCGGCGTTGTTCTACTGGGTTTGATATTCGGACAGAATGGATGCGGAGAGCGAATTATTCCGCATGGCAGCGAGAATTTGCTGGTGGTCAATTTCCAGGAGGGCAAGACGCTGCGTTACCAGATGAAATCGGTACGCGAGGTAACGATTGAGCTATCCAGCGCTAAATCGGGAGGCAAGCAGGCCCAGCCTCAAAAAATGACCGAGTCGCTGGAAATGGTGATGGCGTATAAGCCGGTCAAGGTAGATCCGTTTGGGCTGACGAGGCTGGAGTGTGTATGCGAGTCGGCTGTGGTTACTCGCGGTCAGTTTACAGGCAAAGGCGGCGTCGCCGTGGATGCAGTTGAGAATCTCAAGGGCAAGCCGTTTGTGCTGGAGCTGTCTGCGACGGGGAAAATTCAGGATTTTAAGCAGCTTGAAGCGCTGCTGCTGGAGGTCGGCAAAACTGCGTTCGATACCACCCGCAAAGACCAGAAGGTCAAAAATCCGGATATGATTTATGATTTTGTCGCGATGCAGTGGTATCTGTGGGACTCCATTGCGTCAGTAAAGAATCCATTGGCCGGCGTCAAGCCCGGGATGACATGGATGAACACGCAGGTGGTCGCCTGGCCGATCCCTATTCCAAATACCCCATGTCGGATAACGACATTTACGTTGGATTCCGTTCAGCAGGGAGAGGATACCAGTAAAGCGATTATCAAGAGTACCTATCAAATCAGCGACAAGACGCTTGATACATTCCCCAAGCCCTATGAGGGGAATTTCCAGATGCGCGGGCTGTTTGGGTTTTTGCGGGATTACCAGTTCAAGTCGCTCGAAGGAACCGGCGAGGTTGCGTTTAATCTGTCAACCGGAACGGTGGAAAGCGACAAACAGCAGTATAAGCTGATTGCGACGGCGGCATTTTTGCTGCCATTGGGTGATTCACAGCCGTCGGTGGTTGTAGACCAGACTGTCCATATTCAATTGCTGAAAGACAAACCCTAAGCGAATGGAGGGGAGTGTGGAACGCAAGAATCTTTGGGCTCCATGGCGAATTAAATATATTCAGGGACTTTCCAAAAAAAGTCCCTGTTTTTTATGCGATTACATCGCGACACCGGAGGACGACCGGCAGAACTTTGTGCTATGGCGGACGCCGGAGGCCATGGTTGTTTTTAACCGCTTTCCTTACAACAATGGGCACTTGCTGATTGCTCCGATTCGGCACATCGGAACGCTGGAACAAACATCTGAAAGTGAACTGCTGGCGATGACCAAGCTGATGCGGGATTGTCAGGCGGTGCTGACGGCGGCGATTCGCCCGCACGGATTTAACGTCGGGATGAATTTCGGACGGTGTGCCGGGGCGGGATTGCCGGAACATCTTCACATCCATATTGTTCCCCGTTGGGACGGCGATACCAACTTTATGCACGTTTGCAGCGAGACGGACGTCATCAGCCAGAGTATGACGGAATTGTACGAAACCCTGATGGAGCAGAGCGTTAAACTTACTCTGCCGGCAAAATAATTATGCAGACGTTAGCGTCCTATGCCGTCAGCGAAGCCGACGGTCGGGGCAGACAAATTGCGGAAAAGCCTCACAAATACCGCACTGCGTTTGAACGCGACCGCGACCGGATTATTCACTGTGCTGCGTTTCGTCGGCTTGAGGGCAAAACGCAGGTCTTTACCACCGGTTTAAATGACCAGTATCGCACACGAATGACGCACAGTATCGAAGTTGCCCAGATTGGGCGAACCATTGCGCGGGTGCTGGGTTTAAACGAAAATCTGACCGAGGCGATTTGTCTGGGGCACGATCTGGGACATAGTCCCTTTGGGCATGCGGGGGAGACGGTACTGAATCATCTGATGGCGGATGCGGGCGGCTTTGAACATAATCAGCAGTCGCTGCGGATTGTGGATTTTCTGGAGCATCCCTATCCGGGCTTTGCGGGGCTGAACCTGATGTATGAGACGCGGATGGCGATGGCCAAGCACCAGAGTCCCTACGATAAACCCACGGGGGAATCTGTTCCGGTTTGTCTCGAAGGGCGGGTTGCGGATTTGGCGGATCGCATTGCATACAACTGTCACGATCTCGAAGACGGCTTGCGGTCGCGAATTCTTGAAGAAAAACAGCTTGCAGGGCTTACCCTCTATGAAGATGCGCGGCTGGTTGTCGGCGCCGAGCAGATTGACGATATTGTCATCCGCCGGACACGCATCTCCAAGGCGATTCTTGATTTTATCGCCAGCGACGCGATTGAAAATTGCAAAGTCAATCTGTTGAATTATCAGATTGAAAGTTTAGAGCAGGCATACCAATGCCCCGTTCGGCTGATTGAGCTTTCGCCTTCGGTACAACAGCAATTGGTCGAACTGGAGCAATTCTTGTATAAAAATTTGTATTACCATCCACAAATCGCAGCATGCGCCGAAAGAACCCGCACCTGGTTGACGCGGCTGTTTGAGAAAATCCTCGCCAAGCCGGAACTGATGCCGACGTATTACCAAAAGATGATTCCCTCCGAGGGATTAAAACGGGTTGTCTGTGATTATGTGGCCGGAATGACGGACCGATACGCTTTAAGTTTGTTGGAATAGATCGAAATTTTGAATAAATCCATGATTCAAAATTTTTTGCCACATTATTGATATTTCATTAAATTTTGATTAGCTTTCTCCTATGAATTTGTAAAATTTGGAAAAAAATATGCCTAATGGACATCAAAAAGCCTTGCAGACTGTTGCGAGGTTTTCGATATATACACTCTTGATTTTCGGAAGTCTCTCTGCTTTGCCGCATCTGGTCAAGCAGGGGGATTATTCATTGTTTGGTGAAAACGGACCAATTGAATTGCTTCAATTTGCCTTTATCGGACAGGCGGCGGTGGTTTTTGCTGTTGGTGCCTGGAAAGAACCCCCAATGCGGTGTTTGTTTACCCAATTCAGCCTGATTGCACTCATTGCGGCATGTCGT
>CAZVXR010000236.1:0-3561 GCA_964630865.1 uncultured Pirellulales bacterium
CGGGGATTGCCCTTGATTTGCTTGGCCGCCCCCATAATCCCATTGGCCTGATAGTCGCCGAATTTGGCGTCGGCGGTTTGCTTAACCATCGCCGGACAGTCCGTAAGCCCCGTTACTTTCCGCAGAGCGTCGCTAAGTCGCTGTTCAAGGATTTCCAGTACCGGTTTCATTCCGCAGACTCGTCCGTACCTTTGCCCTTTTCCTTTTCAGTTTTGACTTTTTTCGGCCGCTGCCAGCGTATTTTCTTCGCGTCACCCCATAGCATTTCCAGGTCATAGTATTCCCGCATATCCGGGTCGAACATGTGGACAACCACGGTAACATAATCCATCAGAATCCACCGCCCCTGCTCGTAGCCGGCCGAGCCAAATTTCTTCATCGCAAAGTCCTTGGCGATACCGCTGATTTCATCGGCGACCGACTTAGCCTGACGGTCGCTGGTGGCGGTAGCGATCATGAAATAATCCGTTGCCGGCGAAACACCCGCCATATCCAGCAGGACAATATCCGTACAATGCCGATCCTGCGCCAGCCGGGCTGCCTCTATCGCGAACTTCCGATCTAACGTTATTTTCTTTGTTGCCAAGTGAATGTCTCCAAAAACAGGTTACAAAACAAAAGGGGCGACCCAAATAGGCCGCCCCTGTAGAATAATCGAAGATGGGTGAACAGTCAATCAATAGTTGGTACCCAGGTGGAGCCACTTGGCAACAACCGGACCAAACTTAACGACCACACCTGCAAACACGACGCAAACCATCGTCATCAGCTTAATCAAGATATTCAAGCTGGGGCCGGAGGTATCTTTGAACGGATCACCGACGGTGTCGCCAACGACTGCCGCTTTGTGAGCGTCAGAGCGTTTGCCGCCCAGATTGCCTTTTTCGATGAATTTCTTGGCGTTATCCCATGCACCGCCGGCATTATTGAGCGACACTGCCAGCACAAAACCTGCCGTCATGCCACCCGCCGTCAGACCTATCACGCCGGAGACACCAAGCACCAGACCTACCGCAACTGGTACGATAATAGCCAGCAAGCTGGGCAGGATCATTTCGCGCTGAGCGCCAGCCGTTGAAATCGACACGCAGCGGGCATAATCGGGCTTATCTTTGCCTTGCATAATGCCCGGCTTTTCCCGGAACTGCCGACGCACTTCTTCAACCATCGCGCCTGCCGCACGTCCGACCGCTTTCATTGACAACGCACAGAACAGAAACGCCATCATCGAACCAATAAACAAACCGCAAATCAGTTTGGGGTTCAATATCGACAGGTTCATCGCCGCAGCAAGCTGATCCACCGTTGCGGCCTTGGCTGATTCGGCAGTGAATTCCACATTGCCGACCTTAAATACGCCATCGCCTGCAAGCCGCTGTATCCAAATGCGAATTTCTTCCATGTAGGCAGCGATCAGAGCCAATGCGGTCAATGCGGCTGAACCAATGGCAAAACCCTTGCCTGTTGCGGCAGTGGTGTTGCCCAGTGAATCCAGAGCATCGGTGCGTTTGCGAACTTCCGCTCCCAGACCGGCCATTTCAGCGTTACCGCCGGCGTTGTCGGCGATAGGCCCGTAAGCGTCAGTGGCCAAGGTAACACCCAGCGTTGAGAGCATACCCACAGCGGCAAAGCCGATGCCATACAGACCCAGCGAGAAGTTTTCAAGACCGCCAGCAAAAATGAACGCCGCCAGAATACCAGCTGCGATGGTTACCACCGGCAGAGCGCTGGAAAGCATGCCAGTCGCGAAACCATCGATAATCACAGTCGCCGGACCCATCTTGGCCTGGTTAGCGATGCCTTTGGTAGGCTCGTATTCGTCGGACGTATAGTATTCCGTCAGCTGGCCGATGATGACGCCGGCAAGCAGGCCGGAGATGATAGAACCAAACACGCCCCAGGTAATCCAGCCGATATAGGCCATAATTGCCATGGCGATGAGAATGAAAAATGAACTGCCGAAAGTGCCGATAAACAAAGACCGCAGCAGATTCTTCTGCGTCGCGTCTTCTTTACAGCGAACCATAAAAATACCAATAATAGACAGCAGGTTACCAACGCCGGCCACAATCATCGGAGCCATCACGGCCTTAAGCGGGCTGATGCCGCTAAGCTGCGTGGCAATGGCCGGCAGCGTCGCACCCAAAGCACAGGTCGCCAGAATCGAACCGCAATAGCTTTCGTACAGGTCAGCGCCCATGCCGGCAACGTCACCAACGTTATCGCCAACGTTATCGGCAATCGTCGCGGGGTTACGCGGATCATCTTCCGGAATACCGGCCTCCACTTTACCCACCAGGTCCGCTCCAACGTCTGCGGCCTTGGTATAGATACCGCCGCCAACGCGAGCAAACAACGCCTGCGTTGAAGCGCCCATACCGAACGTAATCATCGTCGTTGTAATTTCCGCCAATTTGTAATCCGGATTCATTCCGGCATGTACCAGCGTCAGGCCGAGCACTTTGAGCCCCTCGGTCATATTCGTGGTGGTATAAACCACTCGGTCTAAAATCCAGTACCACAGCGAAATATCCAGCATACCGAAACCAACCACAACCAGCCCCATCACAGCACCGGAGCGGAATGCAACCTGAAGACCGCGGTTGAGGCTTTCACTGGCGCCCTGAGCGGTACGATTGGAGGCATTGGTTGCCGTATTCATACCGAGGAAACCGCACAAACCGCTGAACAAGCCGCCTGTCAGGAACGCAACCGGCACAAACGGATTCTGAATGCCATAATAGGCCAGTACCGCAAACAGAACTACCAGAATCATAAAGATGAATCCGACCACGGTGTACTGCCGTTTCAGATAAGCAAATGCGCCTTCACGAACGGCTAAGGCAATTTCAATCATCTTGGCATTGCCTGCCGGAGCGGCCATCATTTTCTTATAGAAATAATAGGCGAACACAATGGCCAGGACCGAACTGATAGGAGCAATCCACCAGGCCAATTCAATCATTTTGTCCCCGCTTCCAGCAGGAACGGCTGCCGCAACCGAGGCCACATCTTCTGCCAGGGCTGTCGCACTCAAAACCAACGCTCCAAACACTGTTGTTACCAACGCTTTCACTGCTTTTTCCTTTCAAATAACACTAAGGGTGAATGGGTAATTAAAATTTCGGCCAATCCTAAGGATTTCGCTTTGGAATGCAAGTTTTTTTTTAAAAGTATTCCCGCCCAGCCAAAAAGGCCGTCCTCACTTTTGCATTTTATTTTTTGATTTTTGATTTATGTTTAGGTGTGATAATCAGCGTTAATCGTTACATATTCACGACTTAAATCGCATCCATAGCAAAAATCACCGTGTTTTCCGACACCCAGATTGACGACAATAGTATGCTCTTTTTGACAGATAATCCTGCTGACTTTTTTCGGATCAAAACTCACAGGTTGGCCGTTGCGAAATACCGTAATCCCGCCGATTGAGCAGGTCAACTTGTCCGGATTGATTTGAACACCGCTGGAACCAATAGCACAGATAATCCGTCCCCAGTTGGGATCGCCGCCGTGAATGGCGCACTTAACCAGATCATAATTGGCCACCGCCCGTGCCGC
>CAZVXR010000237.1:0-7305 GCA_964630865.1 uncultured Pirellulales bacterium
ACGCTGAACCGCTGTCGCGACTGGATACGCTCGCCCAAACGGATTTTATCGACCATCCCGCCGGATAGTAGCGAAATCCCGCAAGTTTCCGACCCGGCCGGTCGGATGATCGCCGATGAAACCGCGTTTCGGCTGGCTGCGGCAATGACCGAGCTGCCCATAGACCAGCGCGAGGTCATCCTGCTGCACCTTCGCGGCGGGATGCGATTTAAAGCGATAGCGAAACAACTCGAGGTGTCGATCAATACCGTCCAAAGCCGGTACCGCTACGGACTCCAGAAACTGAGGTCTTTATTAAATGGTGAGGTAGAACGATGAGACCATCAGACAAAATAGAACGTCTAATTCAAAAAACCAACTACGCTGCAGACCCTGCCAAACGTAGCGAGATTCTCGATGCCGCCTCGCAGGCTCTGCGGCAACCCCGGCAGGAGACGCCCTCGGCCAACCCTGCTTTCTGGAGAATAATTATGAGAAGTAAAATAACAAAATTTGCTACCGCGGCGATAATACTTATCGCGGTACTTATCGGCATTAATCAGTTTGGCGGCTCGATTGACGGAGCCAATGTTGCATGGGCGCAGGTCGTAGAACAACTCAATCGATATGAAAAATATAAATGCCGTCAACGTGTTGTCCGTGAAAGCGGTCCCCAAATACCAACAATGAATGTTTATCATCTGAATCTTTCACAACGGCGGCAAGAGGTAGAAGATGGTACTATACATGTTATTGATATGCGGGGAAATGATGCGATAACGGTAGAGCTTTATCCTGCTCAAAAAAAAGCGATTGTAACCAAACTGCTCGGTTTCGGTCCTAAAAAAGATCCGGATATTGTCGACATGGTCAAGCGGTTTGAGCAGGTTTCAACCGAAAGGCTTGACACTAAAAAAGTGAACGGAAAACTCTTGCGGGGTTTCAGGCATCAACCCAATGAATACAATGAATTTATAGTGTGGGTTGACCCTGAGACAAAACTTCCAGTTGAAATAGAACTCAAACATCCTCAGCAGAAACAGATTATCTTTATGGATGAATTTGAATTTGATTTCAAGCTTGACCCGTCCGCTTTCAGTACGGATATTCCCGATGGCTACACCGTAGAGACGATAATCAATGACTATAGACCGGTTGAGCCCAAAGCTATAACTACTGAAGATGTCCGAAGCGGGCTTAATCATACTGCATACACGGTTGAAAAATTATCCTGGATGGAGAAGATCGTTACAATCGAAATGCTTGATCCGCTTGGTACCAAAGCACTGGTGTATACTACTGGGATACAAAGCGATGATGGAAACATAATCGTAATCGTTCAGGGGAATTATTATGATGGAACAAGAATGATATGGATACCCAAACAACAACTTATTCTTGAGACAAAAAATGGAGCGAAGCTGTATACACATCCAAATGGGGCTATCTATGCACAAAACTTTCTTGAGAGTTTTGCTAAGGCAAAACCCGATTTCTTTGGCATTAAAAACCTTAGTGAAGAGCGATTTACACGGATGATTGTCATGCCGGATGAGGTGGTTTTGGGATTGGCAGTCAATAGACAAATGAGCAACGAAAAATTGCAGGAACTCGTTGATTCTCTAACTAAAATTGAAGCGAAGTAATCAACATCCAAGGCCGGGCACTCCCCGGCCTTTTTTTATGCCATTCTTCCGCAGGCAAGTTCTTGACAAAACCGGGTTTACCTGCCTTAATGACACGGTTTTATATGAGTTCCTATGACGTTAATATGAAATTAAGGATTTGCCGTGAAAGCGATATTGCCTGTTGTATTACTGACTATCTCGAATGTGTTTATGACCTTTGCCTGGTATGGGCATTTGAAGTTTAAGCACAAGGCCCTCTGGCTGGTAATTCTGGTCAGTTGGCTGATTGCCTTTGCCGAGTACTGTTTTCAGGTTCCGGCCAACCGTATCGGATCTGATGTGTTCACAACCGCCCAACTGAAGACCATTCAGGAAGTCATCACGCTGGTCGTCTTTGCGGTCTTTTCGATGCTTTATCTCAAAGAGGAATTTAAGTGGAATTACTTAGTCGGTTTTTCTCTGATTGTGCTGGCGGTCTTTTTTATCTTCAAGAAATGGTAACCCTATGACAAAGACAATAATCGATTTTCACACCCACGCCTTTCCCGACAGCATTGCCGATCGGGCGATGGCGCAGATGCACTCGGAGGCCGAATGGGTTGCTGTGCTGGATGGCAAGATCGGCTCATTGCTGGCGTCGATGGACAAGGCCGGGATACAATCCAGTGTTCTGTGCAATATCGTAACCAAGCCCAAGCAGTTCGAGCCGATTTTCGAATGGTCCAAACAAATCCGTTCCAAGCGGATTGTCCCGTTCCCGTCCGTTCACCCGCTCGACCCCGATGCGGTTGCCAAAGTCCAGCAGGTCGCCGAGGCTGGTTTTGCTGGGATGAAATTCCATCCGTATTATCAGGATTTCGACCTCGACTCGCCACAGATGGAGCCGATTTATGATGCTCTGTGTCGCCACAACCTCATTGCCGTCTCGCATACCGGATTTGACATCGCCTTTGAATGGATCGACCGCGCTGGGCCTAAGCGAGTACTGAATGTACTCAACCGTTTCCCCAAACTGAAACTAATCACCACCCACGTCGGCGCTTGGCAGCAGTGGGACGAAGTTGAGCAGCACTTGCTCGGCAAGCCAATCTGGATGGACATTTCCGTCAGCCGCAGTTTCCTCGGCACGGAGCGTTTCCGCAGGATACTGCTGTCCCATCCAGCGGACTACCTGCTCTTCGGAACCGATAGTCCCTGGGCGGATCAAGACCAAGCCATCCGATCGCTCGAACAGCTCGATTTGCCGCAGACCGTTCTGGATAAACTCCTCGGCCAAAACGCCCTGCGGCTGTTGAAATGGACCCCGCGGCCCTGATTCGTCAATCGTGCCTGATAACAAAAAAAGGCCCTGCCAAGCGGCAGAGCCTTTCGGATCTCTTAGTTGTTTGACTTAGAGGGGGGTTACATTGGTCGCACATGGGCCTTTCTTGCCCTGTCCGATCTCAAATTTAACCTTTTGGTTCTCATCAAGAGAGGCATAGCCGCCGGTCTTGATTTCTGAGTGGTGGACGAACAGATCGTCGCCGCCGCCATCCGGTGAAATAAATCCAAATCCCTTACTTGCGTTGAACCACTTTACTGTACCTGTACTCACTAATACTACTCCTTGGCCTGTATGTCGGCCACTTGAACTGTATCTCTCATTTTAATTTACTGGAAATATACTCCTGAGAGACCAAAGAGTACATCTCACAGGACATAATTATACCACAAAAGATACGGGTGTATACAAAAAAAAATAATTCTTACTATTAAAAATCATTTCTTTGCGACAATTAGAGTCCTTTTTGTCCAGAAACAACAAAAAATGAGGATTATTTTGAAAACAACACGCTTTTTGCCGAAGAGAGTTCAAAAATATACCCGCACTTTTTATAGGTCCTATATTCACTACAATCGCCGGCATCGACTTAAGCAATTTATTGGCTTGGTCATCCCTTGAATAATCCCTGCAGCAGCGGAAGCCTGACAATCTGGCTTCCACGATAGAACCAGTCGGTTGTCATATCGGCACTGCCTTTGGGAGGGATAAGTCCTTTGGCATACTTTGGACTGACCGGCGGTTTGGCGATCACCAGGTCAAGCGGCACAGCAGAATTTTCGTTAATCACGGCAAACTCGACATTGTCGGGGTGGATATTACTCCATGCATGCGCACAGGGACTAAAATCGGTCGTCGCTACATACAGTTTTTCGCCCTGATTGAGTACCACCGGCACAAGACCGCAGGTTTCTCCCTCAAGGCCTTTTGGCACAGTGAATGCATCAGCCATTTTCAGGCCGCGGTCGCGTGCAGCGGCCAGATATGGCCTGCTCTTATTGACAGGATGGTCAAATGCTTTGGGGTCTATGAACGTGCAGACTTTACTTTTGACAGGATCGCTGATCATCGTAAAATCCTCAAACTTAGCCGGAATCATATCGATATAGCCTTTTTCTTTCCAAAGACTTGCAACCTCGCGTTTTGGATCTTCTATCATGACATACGTCCAATTTCTATTCCACGTGGCATTGGGCGACTCAAAACCGGATAGAATCTTTTTGGCATCGACCGTTCCGGATGGAACGGCAGCCTCGCCGGCATAGACCTGTGGATCAAAGGCGAAGACATTATTATGGCCATGGCGAACCAGAAACGGCGTTACGAGTCCCTTGTTGCAAACTGCATCGTTAATACCCACATAGATAGCCAGAACCGTCTCAGGAATTTCAGGTATCAGATGTGCCAGTTCAAGGGCATTAATATCCTCATCTGGCGTAAGATACTGGGGAGCTTGTGCCATCAAACCAAAGGCTTTTGCAAGAAACTCCTGGTACTCTTTGGCATTTAAGGAACAACGATCAAAAACATTAATTTTTCGTTTCAATACATGCTTATTCATTAGCCATTTTCCTATTTTAAAAAGACAATTATCATTTATTTTTTGGCTTACATTAGCTGTTTTATCGTGCCGAGGTCAGCTTTGCGTATGCTTTTTGGGTTATCTCCATCATCTGTGTCTTGTAGCCGCTGGTTTGATTTTGCCAGAGATGACACAACGCATCCGCAGGAGAGGTATCAATTTCCAGCCCCGCTTGCTTGATGAAATAAGCAACTCCGGCAGCGGCCCCCATCGCCATCTTCTCCGGCACAATCCCATACTCCATACACAGCCCCATCGTTCCAAAGATACGGTCGTTAAGCCCGAGTTTGCGCTGCGGGTCTCTGGCCGCCCTTTCAATCGTATCATCCAGAAAAGAGTTTGTCATTCGTCCCAACAGGTCTTCGGCGTAAAACCTAAAACCGCTTTCGGTAAAAAGCGTATCCCCAAGATGTGCATATTTTTTAGTCAAGGCAGCGCCGGATTCGTCAATAAACGCTTTACGGGCAATCTGTATCAGGGCTGCATCGTTTTTCAGCTCGGCCATCTTCCTGTACCCCTTTGCCGCCCCCAGATACGCCAGTAATGCATGAATCGCATTATGCCCATAGAGCTTGGCTTCCTCAAACGGCAACAAGTCTTCTTTTTCGATAAAAACTTCAATCCCAGGCTTAAAGCCTTTGATATGGCATTGGGTAACCAAAATTTTATTAAACGCTTCAACTAAAAACGCCCGATCGATTCCCGGAGCGATTACGTTTAAATCCTTAGCCTTGATTTCTTCGGCTTCCGTAACCACCTGGCTCATTTTGCCGATAACGGTATTAAGGAATTGAACCTGATGCTTTAGCGGAGATGCCAGCTTTGCCTTAACTTTCTCTTCAAGAATTTCCGCCGCATGGTTGTTGTTTTCCGCCGTGTAAATGATCGTCGCCGGCGCAGAACTGCTCTGCAACCCCTGCGCAATCAACGAAGCTACGCTGTGCTGGCCGCTGTCAAAGAAATTCACCGATGGCAGCGAGGTACAGATTTCGGAGGCTTGCCGCAGCGCATCGAGCAGTTTCGCCCGGTCGCCATCATTGGATGGATTGTAAATTTCAAGGCCTTCGATTTGGCGAATTTCGATTCCCTCCAATCCGGCAATGCTGACGGCATACCGTCCATTATTGGCGCGGACAGCGTCCACCAACCGCTGATCAATCTCGGCGATAATCATTCGCTTAAAGTTACGGCTCTTGAAAGCCTCGCTAACAAAAAGACCCGCCTGTATCGGGCCAAACCCAAATCCCACAAAAATATGACTCTTCATCCATTTATCCTGACATTTTTACAAAGTTACGAATCGCGGCGGCTTCCGTTAAAATCGCCATTTCCAACTGATAGGTTCTCGTTTCACCAGGCTCTAATAGAATTAATTTTTTCTGTTCTCTGGCTTTATTCTGCCCAATCGGCGGATTGGTCCCCGGTTCTAAAGCACAGACATATTCGCCCGGCCCGAAATGCTGCCAGTTGGCTAAACACGGAAGCTGTTTTTTCGGATACCGCATCCTCAGAGCCAGAGGCAGTTTGCGGTTAACCAGTCCAACTTGACACATCCCTTTTTTATCTGTCTTGACATCGATAAAACCACAGGCCTCACCATAGCCCTTGTGGCTTTTCAGCGGTTTGCAGCATTTTTTGTAATTACGCGTCTCATTGAAAAATTTATTATCAAAGTCGAATCCGCGCGACATAAACTTGCCTTGATAAATAATATCTACGCCATCATCCACCAGCGGCCAGCCGAAATTGCAATGATACAAAATCATGTGCGGACTGGGCAAATTACCACAATTAGTCACTTCGTCATGTAAACGAATAACAGGTTGTCCTAGTGTGCTGGTAATCGTTCGTCGCAGCTCCAGTCGTGTGCCGAAAACTTGAGACTCTTTAACGACCGCCGTTATCGACATATCCATTCGCCCCACCGCCGGATTGGGCTGAATCACCGATTCGACCTCAGCAATGTTATTGCTGATACGCCCATGAAGCCCCCGCTGCTCTTTATCATCCGACTCCGGTCCGCCAATATGCGTTAGTCCGCATGTGGTCAGTAAGCCGCCGGCAAAACTGCTCAGCCACTCGATGCCGCTGTTGGCGTCAGGTCTTGGAGCAGTCAGTCCGCTGTGACTAATCCAAACCAGACTGTGTTGATTATAAAACGCATCCACAATATCCAGGCTCCGGTCAATGGCGACTTTATACCGCAGCCCGGTGCCGGTATTAATCCACGCGATGCGGGTCCCTTTGCCCAGGCCATTATCCAAAATGGATGTTTCAATCCCGCCGACCTGTGCAACGTTGCCCACTTTATCGTTCCATAGCTTAGCCATAACAATCTCCCGAGGTTGGCTCGATTAAACCAAATACTGATTGAGCAGTTCGATTTCCTGCTTTTTATCCCAATAATTGACGCGATGTAAAGGCATCTTTTGAATGTGCGGATACAGAATCGCCTTGCCGTCGATTTTGGTTTCCTTAATCAATTTCAGCACATCAATGGCATTATCCAATGAACCAATCCCCGCGACATAGTTGCCGGGATCGATTTCATGATTAACAATCGCCTTGAGCGTTGCTGCCATATCGCTCGGATCGCCGCCGCTGGAGCCGACGACCTTAATTTCCTGATAATGCACCGCCAAGGCATCAAGCTCAAGAATGTGCTTGCCGCGCGGCAGGCCGCCGAAAAGATTTGCCACACCGCCCGGAGCCAGCAGCCCCAGGGCATTTTGCTGTACGGGCTGAACACCCACGGCAAGAATAATGTCGTCTGCGCCCAAGCCGCCGGATTCGGC
>CAZVXR010000238.1:0-6770 GCA_964630865.1 uncultured Pirellulales bacterium
CCTGCCTGACATCAGCGACAGCTTTCACCTGATTACCGTCAAAAAAACCGCCCCAACCCCCGCAAGTTACCCGCGTGAATATTCGGTAATCTGCAAAAAATAGACATCAGAATTGCTCTGCAAAAACGACTTTTTCAAGACCTCGAAGAGGTCGTGAGTTTCATAGTCGGAGGCGTAAGCCTCCGGA
This sequence comes from uncultured Pirellulales bacterium, assembly GCA_964630865.1. Taxonomy (GTDB): domain Bacteria; phylum Planctomycetota; class Phycisphaerae; order Sedimentisphaerales; family Anaerohalosphaeraceae; genus Anaeroglomus. Next base: position 188 of record CAZVXR010000238.1, read on the forward strand.
AAGAGGGGCTTTATTCGGATAAGCCCCGAAGGGGCGAAAGTATTTGAGCTTTTCTATAGAGGACAAATTTACAATTTTCTACCACTGTCCCGGACTGAGTGCATCGCTGAGCGGCTGATTCCACCAGTTTGCGTCACGGAGATACTGTTTCATCCACATCGCGGCATTAACCCCGTCGGCCACCGCAGTAACCAACTGCATCGCTGCACCCACCCGGCAATCCCCCGCCGTAAAAACACCGGGAACCGCAGTACGCAAATACGCCGGATCGCATTTGATAAATCCCGCCTCGGTCAGTTCCACAAAGCCTTTAAGAAACGCCGTATTAGGAACCATCCCGACAAAAATGAATACGCCATCACAGGCGACATCGGCTATCGCGTTGGTTTTCAGATTTTTTACAACTGCCTTTTGAACCTTGCCCGCCCCTTCAATGGATGTAATCGTACTATCAAGCATTAGGCTCAAATTGGAATTGGGCGAATTGACTTTAGCCATCAATTCCTCAACCAGCACTTGGGTTGCGCGGAATTCCTGCCGCCGATGCACCATAATTACCTTTGCGGCATACTTGCACAAATGCAGCGTATCTTCCACCGCCGTATTGCCGCCGCCGATGGTAACGACCGTCTTATCCTTAAAAAACGGCGCATCGCAGGTGCCGCAGTAACTAACCCCCGCCCCGGCGTTGCGAAATTCTTCTTCTCCCGGTACACCCAGATGTCGATACGAACTGCCCGGAGCGAGAATGACGACCTTGCCGGCAAATTTATCTTTATCGCAGGTAATTTCAATCATCCCGTCATCGCGCCGACGCAGCGAGGTAACTTCGGCGCCGGGGCGTAATTCAGCGCCAAACGCAGCGGTCTGCGCCTGCATTTTTTCAACCAGATCAGGACCGCTGATTTCCGCAAATCCGGGATAATTTTCAATCCGGTCGGTAGTAACGATTTGTCCGCCAGGATAAAACTTTTCCAGCAGCACCGTCTTCTGCCGGTCGCGGGCGGTATACAGTGCTGCGCCAAGCCCGGCGGGACCTGCCCCGACGATCATGCAATCATAAATTTGTTCCGACATAATGAATATTCCTATCCAGAATTTATAAACATTAATCCAACTTTGCAACCGGTCCTTTTGGAACAGGTTGTGTATCAAAATATTTCTCGATCTCTTTCGTCGTCGCCGGCCTCCAGAGCAATCCCCCTCCCTTGCCTGCGGCGATGGTTTTGCCCAGCAATTTTTTATTCGCATCAAAATAAAAATCCATGGTGGCGGTACCCGGCGACTCAACCCGTACCGCATACACTGTGCCGCTCGGCGAGTTGAAAGCCTGTGTCGGAGGAATAGACCGAATCTGCGACGGAATAATCCGCCCCTCCGAGCTAAGAAGATCAAGCACGATGGTTTTCTGCTTGCGGCCAATGAAAAATCGAATCAAATCATCTAATAAAATTTCACACGCCATCGCCGGACTTGGCAGAAAGGTCAGGACTTGAGCCATAGGGTCCTGGATGGTTAGCTGTCCATCCTTGAGATAAAATTGAAAGACGCTGGTCTGTCCTGCCGAGTTGCTATAACTGTTTTTCCACTGAAAACCGCAAAATGGATCAGCGCTGTCAAACGTATAATCCCTGCGGCGGACAGTTGCTGTATGAATCACAATGGTTTTATCGATATGCAGCTTCCCATTTGAATCGTGTTTGGTTTGTGTGCTTTCATAGCCGCGCACGCTGCCGGCGGCGTCAAGGATCAGAAGGCTTCCCCTTTTTTCACCGGAGAAAACCTGCTCCAGACCATAACGCCGGGCTTCTTCAAGCAGATCAATTCCTGCCGCCAAAGCCTCAGGCTTTTTGTATTCGATGCTCCCTGCCAAGGCCATAAACACATCGCGGGCATAAAACAGATCGTCCATCGCCTGGACCCGCAGCGTCAAGGTCCTGCCAAAATCCAGCACAACCGCCCCAAGATAACAGTCGCCCCGGTTTTTATCGCTGACTAAGCGTCCAATTTGCATCGGCGTCGACCCGGAAGAAACCGCCTTGTCAGTAACCGTTCCATCGAATTCCATACCAAGCTGATCCAATAAGGCCTCACTTGAAGCGGCAGTGGTACTAAGACAATAAACCCATTGTACTTCAACAACCGGCTGACTCGAGCGGGCCGGCAGCACAATACAGTTTTTTTGCTCTAATTGCCATTGAGTCAGACCCTGCCAGCCCACCTCAGCAGGCCAGTGAACCGACACCCCAGACCCGACAAGCTCATAGCCTTGCCCCAGACGAATCTGCGACCTGGTCTTGACGACAAGATTCGCGAAAAACAGCCCCGCGGCAAATATCGCCAGCAGTGCCAGTTCCGAAAACGAACGCGTATTAAATAGACCTTTTTGCATCGCAGCATCATACGAAAGATACCTCACTTTTGCAATCTGCTTTAGACAAAGAAAATCCACCCTTCCAGCGATTGTCGAATCACCCCGACGCGGAACATTTTGTATATTTTATTGTGGAGGCGAACAAAAACTGATTGTTATAAGACCCTCAATTCGGGGGACGCAAAGCAATTAGTCTTATCCAGAGTGCTTGTTTTTCAAGATTTCACAAAATTGTGCCGATGAGTACATCATCAGAAGTATCAGCCAAGAGTGGAAAGTCGTGATTTTGGCCTATAAAAAGAGATTCTGTGAACAGCCTTGATATAAATATGACTGAAATAGTAAAAAATGACCAGGTTGTTGACCTGATCTCCGAGGTTGCTTCTCTTGGCCTAACCGCTAAAATGTGCCATTTATATTGTGGAAAGTGGATGCAAAATGCCCTGAAAATGGTAGAGCTGTCATCCCATGCCGTAATATTTCACGCATCCGAAAAGAACAAGATATGCTTCGAAAATCTCCATATAAACCAACCAGTCGGTATTTCCTTTCAAACAGAACACCAAAAGTACATTTTTGACAGCATGGTCGTGGGGGTCGATTCTTCCACCGGAGATGGCGTGAAAATTTCACTGGCTATCCCCGATCGACTCGAAAAAATGCCGCGTCGCTCGTATGAAAGACAACCTGTGCCCTCTTCGCTGAATGTCAATGTCCTGTTTTGGCACCGGGGCTATGTCGATAATGCTGCCAGCCCCCCTGCCGAAAATTACTGGCAGGGAAAATTGGTCAACCTCTCGGCCAATGGTGCACAGATTTCGACGCCCCTGTCGCTCGCCGACTGCTTCAAAGTTGGACAATTGGTCGGCCTGCAATTTACCCCGATGTTTTATCAAAAACCCGTCCTCGTCGAAGGACAACTCATCCACATCCAGTCGAAAGAGGAAGAAACGACACTGAATTTGGGCATCGAGTTCCTCGGCCTTGAAATCAGCATCGACGGCAGAAACATCCTCCACCGCCTGATGGACATCGTCCAGGAATACGCCCATCTAAACAACGACACCCACGGCGGAAACATCCTGCCTACAACATAAAATGATCTGAAAGGATTATTGAAAACCTCGTTATTGATATAGATAACGATGTTTTTTGCATAAAACAAAAAAATTCAAACCCGCTTCGTCCCTGTCAATAAATTACGGCCGGTAATCGCGTTTGGCCGGATGAGCCAGCAAAAATTCCGTAATCAATTTAACACAGCCTTCAAGGTCTTTCGTTGAAATCACCTCCACCGGCGTATGCATATAGCGATTGGGAATGCTGATCAGCGCCGTTGCCGCCCCGCCGCGACAAAGCTGAATCGCGTTGGCATCCGTACCCGTCGCGCGGGCTTCGGCAGTAAGCTGATAGGGAATCTTTTTCGCCTTGGCAATCTTAAACAGTTCTTTTTCAATCACGGGGTTAATGTTAGGCCCGCGATGCAGCACAGGACCTTTGCCCAATTTCACAGTCCCCAGTTTTTTCGGGTCGGTTTCCGGATGATCGCTGGCAAAGGTAACATCGACCGCAATCCCCACATCCGGCTTAACATGATAGGCCGAGGTAATCGCTCCGCGCAGACCGATTTCTTCCTGAACGGTAGCAACGCCCACCACGCAGACATTTAACTTCTTTTTATGCAGAGACTTAAGCACTTCTGCGACAACGAACGCCCCCGCCTTATCATCGGTCGCCCGCGAGACAATCTTGTCGTCATTGAGCACCCGGCATTCCACATCGACAACCATAGGGTCGCCAATCTGAACCCGCTTTTCCGCCTCTTTCTTATTTTCCGCCCCAATATCCACCCAGATATTCTCCATTTCAACGCCCTTTTTGCGTTCTTCCGGCTGCATCTGGTGAATCGCCTTACGGCCAATGACGCCGAGAATCGGACCTTTTTCGGTCATAATCGTAACACGCTGACCAACCAGCAGGGCCGGGTCCATCCCCCCTATTTGTGCGGTATAGATATAACCCTTGTCATCAATATGAGTGATCATCAGACCAATCTCATCGATGTGGCCAGCCACCATCACCTTAAACTTGGCATCTGGGTTGATAACCGCAATGCTGTTGCCGTGTACATCGGGAATCAGCTCATCAACGCTGCCTTTAACATACTCCCGCCAAAGCTTGGCCGCGGGCTGCTCATAACCCGACGGACTGGGCGCTTCCAATAACGCTTTCAAAAATGCCTGTGAAGCCGTATTCATTTTCAATGTATCCTTTCATTATGCAAACCTCCGGATTTACCTGGAGGTCAATATTTTCCCGTACCCTATCAAGCCGGGTCCCAAAAGATGTCCGGGATTATACCGCCCATTATCGCTTTTGTGAATGACAATTCCCCACCCTTGTCCCTGTCCATCCATACCTGTCTGTGTTGCGGCCTGCGTCCACTGCCAGCATCAAAACAAGTGGATTCAAAACCTAATTTAGGCATTACCTCGTCGTCTCTTAATAGCCAATAATACAAATGTAAATGGTATAAGGAATAAAACGGGGGGAGCTGGTGACTCCATAAATTCGTCAAACTCTAATGCCTGATTACTATTCAGTTTTTGCTTTTCCTTTCTCTCAAGCATCTTGGATTGTGCCGAATTTTCAACAACGATATAAGATGTCAAAGGATTCATTATGCCGCTGTCTTTGCTGATCTTTACGATTTCAGGCAGTTCTTCATTAAGGCTCTGCGGTGAATACACTGTCCTTCGATACCGTTCCAAGGCAGCAAGTCCTTGGGCATAAGCAGCGGTGTTGTCCAAAATCTCAAAGTCTTTAATAGTGATAAACTTCTTTTGATTAGGTTCGAAAACCTGTATTTCGTTTTCATTACATAAATCTACAAAACCCCAATCTGAATCTTCAGTACAAGCTTTGATTGAATTCCCCGATTCAAATAGAACAACTGGTTCTGGAGCTGCAATTTCCGATACAATTTCTTCTTCGTGACTGAATTGTTTGGCAAGCAAGGCAGCATCATCTCTGATGATATAATATGTCCTGCTGTCCGGAACAAGTCTTTCGAATGCCGCCATGTTTCCAATACATACACTTTTACTCTGGGGAGCCTTTACAACAATATAAATCGGTACCCGTAATTCATCGTTGATATCCCTGGTTGACATAGAGTCAAATTCCAGAATTTTCTGTGCTATAGCTCGCTCATAACAAAATGACCCTTTAAAGGTTATCGATTTTTCTGATGCCCCTGTCATAATCTTTTCGATTTCGTCAACGCTTACCAGATTCGATGTAAGGTCTGTAGTGTCATAGTTTGCCAAAGTAATCCTGCATTCGGTTGTGTCAGAGAAGCCTGCAGCCAGATTCATCATCTTTTTCCCAAAGGAAGCGAAGCTTTCTTTGGCCTTTGCAGAACTATCCACAATGAAATGCAAATAAGGTTTTCTCTTTAATTTCGGCAATGCCTTTAGGGCTTCTTCGGGAACAACAATGCTTGTGCTGTTTGCTGATTTAGCGGCTAATAGCGTTGATGGTTTTTCAGCAGCAGGTGAATGAAACGCCACCAACTTGCCGTCTATTCTCACTATCGGCTTCATACCGGCAGGATAGAGCAATTCAATACCGGTCAATCGCTGCTCATCTTTCGCGAAAGGATAAACACTAAGCTTTAAGGTATTGTCTGACTTGTAAATTAATAATCCGGGATCCATTTGACTTAAATCCCGAATCATATGATAGATCCACATGGCTGTTTTTTTCTCGAAGATCCGCCCGGAAACTTTTTCTTTATTAATGTCGAGCCAGTAGCCTGAAACCAAGACACCTTCACCAAGTTGAATCTCAGACACAAATTCGGATTGCGCCTCACCACGATTGTTGAGTGTAAGTTGAATATCTGCCCTTATGAATTCGCCTTCTTGCTGTTCCTCTACTTTAAGGTCGCTGATTTCCACGTTTCTTTCGGGCATCGCAACGGGCTGATTTCGGAAACTCGTTCGGTTCCTAAAATTAAATCCACCTGAAGACTTGCTTTTCGGCATCTCTTCGCCGAAAAACATCAAATACATTTCGTTCATCTTGTAATCCGGCAGCACCATGCCATTGAAGACAACCTTGTTATAAAAAGATGAAATAAATGGCAGGAAAATCCCATCTTTCATATCTCGCAGTTTTAGCAGGCTGCGCCTGACAGATTCCGGC
>CAZVXR010000239.1:0-1839 GCA_964630865.1 uncultured Pirellulales bacterium
CAAGCCCAAACGCTGGAAAAATGGGCAATCTATCTGTGAATTAATGTCCATCGATGAAGATGGACAGTTTATTGTTTATACAACCTGCAACGCCAATTCCGCTATCAGTATCGCCGCAGATATCGTGCGCGATGATCCCTATTATGGTTTCACTGGTAATGGCGTTACAGTTGGCGTCTGGGATGCGGGCATCGCCCGACCAACTCATCAGGAACTGATCGGTAGAGTTATCTCCAAAGACACCGCTGCGGCAACCTATTGGCACACCACGATGGTATCTGGTGTACTTGCCGCAACAGGTATTAATACCTTGGCAAAAGGAATGGCACCTTTGGCACAAATTTGGGGCTATGAATGGAATAATGATACCACTGAAATGGCTATTGCGGCGAGGAGTTCAGCCGAACAAACGGATAAGATTCAGCTTTCTAACCATTCATATGGGATAACTTCCGGCTGGCTTTACAACAGTAATAACTCGCACTGGGAATGGTACGGCGACACATCCATTTCGAATACAGAATCCTACTTTTTCGGTCTTTATCACGCCTACGTCAGAGACATCGATGAAGTTTGTTATAATGCCCCTTATTATCTTCCTTTTCAGGCGGCCGGAAATGATAGAGGCGACGGCAGACCCTCTGCGGGGACGACTTACTATATAAATGGAGCAACTGAAACAACTTTTGATGGGACGAACCCCAAAGCAGATAACTGGGACAACGGCGGATTTGATACACTGATGCCGGAAGCGTGTGCGAAAAATGTTTTGACGATCGGCGGGGTAAATGACGCCGTTACCGGCGGGCTTCGCGATCCTAACAATGCGGCGATGACTTCTTTTAGCTCATGGGGCCCGACGGATGATGGTAGAGTCAAGCCGGATTTAGTAACCAATGGCACATCGATTTTTTCATGTTACTCAACCAACGATACCTCATACGCCACTTTGTCTGGAACAAGCTATGCCGCTCCGGCGGCGGCAGGGGTTGCGGCGCAGTTGGTCGAACTTTATGGGCGGCTATTCTCCGGTCAATATATGCGGAGCAGCACTATCAAAGCCCTGATGATCCATACTGCCGATGATCTCGGAAACCCCGGACCGGATTATAAATTCGGCTGGGGACTGATCAATGCCGAAGCGGCGGTCGAAAAAATTCTGCTGCATAAACGAAATCCCAACCTCACCGCAAAAAATATTTTTGAGGATTCGCTAACACAATCGCGGAAAGCAAATGAAAAAAATTTGAATGATGAGTTCACATTTGAATGGGATGGTATCAGCCCGATTAAAGCAACACTTTGCTGGACCGACCCTGCGGGAACCGCAAGTTCTACCTTAGATTCTACCGTGAAGAGACTGGAACATAATCTGGAACTGAAAATTATCGCCCCTAATTGGACAATGACCTATAATCCATTTATCCTTAATCCGAGTGCTCCATCTAATCTCGCAACAACAGGAGTAAACGATACAGATAACATTGAACAAGTTTTAATTCCTCCCTCTCAAGCAGAGCTAGGAATATATCGAATTTCGATCACATTTAATCATGAAGAAATCTACTGGCCAACCCCCAATATCATACAACATTATTCTGTCATCCTCAGCGGCCAAGCACAGCCGGCGGTTTATGACATTGACGGAGACAGCACGATTGGCTTAGCCGACCTCGCGGAGATGGCTAATAACTGGATGACAAATGCTGATGCTGCCGATATCTTTCCGGCAATTGGCGACGACAAAGTTGATCTGCTGGATTTTGCATTCCTTTCACAGTTCTGGATGGAACCGTAGTCCCGCATACCTGCACCTCGCCGTTGTGGTTTTCGAGCAAT
>CAZVXR010000240.1:0-1613 GCA_964630865.1 uncultured Pirellulales bacterium
TTGACTATTGGGACAACTCCTCGTTTTCGAATAAAAAATCTTTGCATTTTTTGAAAAAATTTTCTTAAAATCCCATATCTTATTGTAATACAATAAGTTACGCTCAAAATATTTTTTTAGGGATGGGAATATTTTGGTTAAACCCTACTGTTTATGGACTTTTGATTATGCAGGCTACGAAGGCGCGTATTTTGCGTGGAATTTCGCTGCGGGGAGTGCGGGATGACTGTTTATCAGGAATAAAACAGGGCAAAAGCGGCTGGGTTTAGCTGGATTTCAGCAAGAGGATGCAAGAAAACGGCGGAAGCTATTGGTATCTTGCTGTTTTCCGAGTTTTGAATTATTTTTGCTTGCAATCGGCGGGCAGGTTGGGTACAAGACTACCATTGCTCTTTAACAATTTGAGATGAGGCTTTTCGGTTTGGCCTGCTTAGGTCAAATAAACAAATGGGAACACGGTGAAAATCCGTGGCGGTCGCGCCGCTGTGTGCATCCGATATCGCGTCTGGAGTAATCCGGACGGCGATAAATCCAAGAGACAATCGTTCCACTGTCCGCAAGGACGGGAAGGGGTCTTAAGGTAGGATGTAAGTCAGAAAACCTGCCGAAATGCTGATGTTGCGTCATGTTGTTCTCGCGATATGGAACAGAGCGCTTCCGTTTTTTTGGCATTTCCCGGGATTTGCCGGATAAACGGTTGTCATACGGGTTTATAAAGCCGTTGCTTCCATTGCGAAGCAACGGCTTTTTTTGTTTTTATACCCTATTGCGGTCTTCGCGTCAAAGACCTGGAAGAAAGGACGGTGTGTTGAGTAATGCTCTTTGAAAATGATTAATTATTTGCTATTTCCAAAGTCTGTCGCGGCGGGCACGATCTGCCGCCCGCCGCGGCGGCTTTAAAAAAAGTTAACATTTTAACCGTGTGAAAAAAATAGGATACTGCTCCTGGCGGATGCTATTTTACGCTGGATTCCCGCCTACGCGGGAATGACAACTCACCAGCCAACATTCAGCTAAAGTGTTACAAAAAAGTTAAGGCAGAAAGAAAAAAAACAATTCCGCTTGATGCGGAAAGAAATTTGAGGAAAGATTATGAAAAACAGTGTGATGATTGCAGCGGTGATGATGGTTGTGGTAATGGGCGGGGTTGCGATGGGGTCGCTGACCTATTCAGGTACCGCGGAGTATTCCGCTGGAAGCGGAAGTAATACGGCGTATGTCGCAGTGGATTTTAACTACGGCAATTCGTTTGTCTTCGAGTACAAATATGATGGCAGCAAAACGGGTTGGGATGCCTTGCAGGCAATCGCCAACGCAGGGGTGTTAGATATAACCTATAAGACTTACAGCTTTGGACCTATGGTAACTGATTTGGCATATCCGGGTGGAGTCAAGATTAACTATAGCGATCCCTATGCCGGATGGGCGTATTTTATTAGCTCCAACGGGGAAAGCTGGATCAGCTCGTCGAAGGGTGTCGGCGAGAGACCGCTTGTCAATGGAGCATGGGATAGCTGGGTCTGGACGGATTGGGCTCCGGATTACTCTGCTTCGCGTCAGCCGGGCAGCCTGCCGGTTCCAGAGCCTGCGACGATGGTGATGCTGGGCCTCGG
>CAZVXR010000241.1:0-10114 GCA_964630865.1 uncultured Pirellulales bacterium
CCCATAAAACCAAATCCATTTGGTCCTTTATTGTAATGACTGCATGGGATTCGGTATATCCCGATATAATAATTCATCGGCTTGTCCGATGAGAGTCTGACTGAGTTTGAAACTTAACACGGCCGCATCGAACCAATCGAATCCGGTTTGTTTTTTTGAGGCGCTGTCAACCAGCGCATCAAGAACCTGCGCTTCGCACCCTTCTTCATATCGGAAGATATACTGCTCCGAACCTTTGTTGAGTGTTAGTTGTTTCTTGACGGATTCCATAAAACGGGTACTCCAGAGTATCAATAAAATCGTTATTGTTTGTTATCGGGCTAAATTGCAATATCTAAAGTCCTTATTTGGAAAAAAAGCGAAATTTCCATCCTAAAGTTGATATTCATGCCGGGCTAAGGACTTCATCGACCGATAATTAACGCCTCTTAAGGAGTTTTTTAAGATTTTTGAAATCCAATGGGTTTGAAAAAAATATCCGTAAAAACCCCTAAAAATGACCCCAATGATATGTTGCCAGAGGAAGTATAAAAATAGGTGGCGAAAATAGTCTTGTTTTAGGAGCGGGGTTTAAAATAGGTAATCCCATTCCGGCTTTCCGATGTGATTTGTCTGAGATGAATTAATTTAGCAAGTATTTGCTGGATAAAGTCCTCTTTTGCTCCCAAACTTGCACAAAGGTCTCTAAGGCTGCAAGGTCTCCGCATCAATAGCTCAAGGACGGATTCGATTGTGCAAGTGGGTAAACCCGATTTTTCCTGTGGGAAATCTGCAATGACCTCCGCGCCGTGGCCGAGTTGTAGGGAAATTTGATCCATTTTTAAGCGTGATACCGGACGAATGTGTGAATGAGCGGTGGGGCGAACAGCGGTATTAAGCTGTATTTTATCTGGTTTTATGCGGTCGATGATATTTCCGATATTTTTTAGCGACAACTCAGACGTATTGATATCTTCGCAGATAAAGACTTCCAGCCAGATTTGCCCGGAGTATTCCTTGCGAAACAGGGCTAATCCATCAATGAACCGCTCAAAATGAATCTCCGGATGAGGTTGGTTGATTTTCTGGAAAGTCTCAGCGTCACCGGCATCCAGCGAGGGCAGGACAACGTCCGCCTTGGCACAATCGGCGCGGACATCCTGTCGCCACAGCAGACTGCCGTTGGTGATGACGGCTATGGGAATTGGCGTCATTTGGCGGATTGCGTCAATCAGTCGTCCCAGATCGGCGTGCAGCGTCGGTTCGCCGGAACCGCTGAGGGTAATGTGGTCGGCTTTAAGCCCCGAAGCGATGCGCTGCCGAATTTCGTCTATGACCTCCGCGATGGGGGCGTAGGCCCTGCGTTCCAGCGTCTGCGGCGCATCGATTCCAAGCTGGCAGTACAGGCAATTCTGTGTGCAGGTCTTAAGCGGCACAATATCAACGCCAAGGCTTAGGCCCAGCCTTCGGGATGGTACAGGGCCGAAGAGATATTTCTCTTTTTTGTTCATTTGCGGATAAGTTCGAAAATCGCCTTGCAGGTTTTAAGCAGGGATTCCACGTTGCGCAGTTCCATCATACATGCCGCGTCACAGAGCGCTTTTTCCGGTTCCGGGTGGACTTCCAGAAACAGCGCGTTTGCTCCGGCGGCAACCGCAGCCTTGGCCAAAACAGGAGCCAATTCACGGTTGCCCCCGCTGGCTTGTCCCAGACCGCCAGGACGCTGTGTACTGTGGGTACAGTCAAACACCACCGGACAGCCGAGCAATTGCATCTCCGGAATTGCCGTCATATCGTTAACCAATCGGTTGTAGCCGAAAAACGTTCCGCGTTCGGTCAGCAGGATTCGGTCGTTGCCGCACTCATGGATTTTGCCGACGGCGTTTTTCATTTCCGCAGGCGAGACAAACTGTCCTTTTTTGACATTGATGGGCTTTCCGGTTTTAGCGCATGCGGCCAGCAGGTCGGTCTGGCGGCACAGAAACGCGGGGATTTGTATCATATCGACGACATTGCCCACCGCCTCTGCCTGGGACGGTTCGTGAACATCGGTTAAAATCGGCAGTCCTGTTACTTCTCTGATATGGTTTAAGACGTCAAGACCTTTTTCCATTCCCGGTCCGCGAAAACTATTGATGCTGGTGCGGTTGGCTTTGTCGAAGCTGGCTTTAAAGATGACTTTAACGCCGGTGCGTTTGCCGATCTGCTGCATGGTTTTGGCGATCTGAAGGCATAGCGTTTCGTCTTCGATGACACACGGCCCGGCAATCACAAAAAAATCGCCCGCAAGGCCGACTTGAATGTCCTGAATTTGAAAGGGGGTTGTCATAATTTATCCTATCATTCTTCGTATGCGCGTTCGGATTCCTGCCGGTTTTGCTCCAGGGGGAACCAATACTTCAATTGCGTGAGGGATGATGCTGATATCAACCGGCAAACCTGGGCCCGGGTCGCCATCCAGTTCGGTGGGAATATTCGGCGATGACGACTCAATCCGAATGCTTTTGGCTTGAGTATAAAATGCGTTTTTGGATCGCAGGTGGCTTTTTAATACGGTACACGCCGCATGTTTGAGCAGCCGCCAGCACGAACTGCACTGAAGAACGCAAACATCCAGCAGTCCGTCGTGATAGTTGGCGTTTTTGAGAATCTGCAGCCCGATGGCATAGCGTGAGATATTGCCGACAAAGACCAGTCCCTGCCCTTCGAAAAAAGGCTTGCCATCGACAGTAATTTTCATCGGTGCGAAATCATAATCCCAAAACGTCCTCCAGATCGGCCAAAAATACGTCAAGTGGCTGATATGGCCTTTGCGGATGGCTTGAACACGATGGACGACCTTGCCGTCAAAACCGAATCCGGCGATGGAGGTAAAGTGGTAGCCGTTGGCCTGGCCTAAGTCCAGCGGACGCCGTTGGCCTTGCTCAAATGCGGTAATGACGGTTTCCAGTCGCACATCATAGCCCATTTCGTTGGCCAGCAGGTTTTCTGTTCCGCAGGGTAAAATCAGCAGCGGCTTCTTTGAACCGCTCAGTCCGTGGGCAATTTCGCGGATGGTGCCGTCCCCGCCGGCGCCGACAACGACCGAGCAGTTTTCGTCCGCTGCCGCCTGCCGGGCTAATTCGCAGCCGTGTTCGATGGATTGCGTTAATTGCGACACGGTTCGATAGTCGTTTTGGTCCAAATAGGCGCGGAATCCGCTGACCAGCCGTTTGTTGCTGCTGGCGCCCGACTTGGGGTTGATAATCAGATGAATCGTACCGTCTTTGGGTTTCATTTTTTTTAAGCTCAAAATAAGGAATTCATGAGGTAAGATAACTTAGAACTGCTAAATAAGCAATTATTTATCGGGGAACAATTTTCGTGTCATCATTCTGGCGTAGCTTTCGGGAATGTGGTCTTTGGGGTTAAGGTCCAGTTTTTTAAGCACTTCGGCGATGGTGTTTTCATTCGGGCCTTCGATTTCGACGAATTGTCCCAGCGGCGGGACATCATCAAGGCAGACCTCGCAATGGTCCAGCCGCCAGGGGTGGCGGTCTTTCTCGACCCGCAAATGCTCCTTGTAGCCTAATTGCTCCAGGATGTTTCGCATCGCTTCAAAGTCGGCGACGACCACTTCAATTTCCAAACGGGATTTAAAGGCCGACTTCTGCTGCGGGCCTTTGAAGGTCAGGATAAATTGTTCGCCTTTGCCCTTGGTGATGCGTTTACGAAGCCGCAGTCCGCAGTCGTCGCTGATCAATGTCCCTTCGGCATTGTCAAAATAGATATCCTCTTCCCAGACCATCGGCTGGGCGTCGGCATGGAGTTCGGCCAGTTTTCGGGCGACCGGTTCAAGGCGGCTAACTTTGATTTTGCTTTCAATTTCATTTTTCATAGCAAACCTTACAGGGGGCATTTTGCTTATTTCGCAGAATCTTCGACCAGCCTTCTGGCTGTGGATTTAGACTGGGTTGGTTCGACCTGCTTAAGAAACGCTTTTTCGACCAGAGAAACTAATTTGGCGAGATCTTTTTGCGTGAGTGAATCAATCGGAATTTGTCCGCCTGCATAGCTGAGGTGTCCTCCGCCTGAGCCGCGCCGACCGACAATATGGCGAACTACTTTTGACGCAGGGGGATTTTCCGCATCGCTGCGGAGCGACAGCAGCAATTTCTTCTGATAAAAGCCATAGCTTAGAACCCACTCGAGCTGGTCATCGCGCAGAATTAAATCCGCCATCTCCCCGATCATATCCGGGTTTTCGACTTGTCCCAGCGAGGTAATCGCCGACTTGCCCCAGACCTTGGCGTTAGATATCGCCAGCGAAAGAAGACGAAAATAATCCCGCTGTACCAACCCCCGCTGGATCTGGCTGAGAATGCGTTTATTGGCTTTCGGATACAACGTCATCAGGGCGTTAATATCCGCCGCGGTCGTATCGCGTCCCAGGTCCTGTGTATCGGAGCGGATGCCGTACAGCAGGGCGGTGGCAATGGTTGTTTCCATATCAATGCCCGCTGCATTAAGGTACTCAGTCAGGATGGTCGAGGTCGCTCCGTAACGGCTTCGGATGTCGGTGAACCGACATCGCCGGGTGTCTTTCCGGCAGGGGTGATGGTCGATGACGATGTCCGGCTCGCTCTCTTTCGGAAGACAATTGTTGCCCGTCCCCGGCTGTGTGTCAACCATCGCAATCAGGTCAAACGTCTGAAAGTCGATCTGGTCGGCCTGTCGCAGGTTCAGCCCGAGATATTTGACCAAAGCCCGATTTTCGGCCCGCCCAATGGTTCCGCGATGGGTTATAGAGCATTGGATAGTGTTGTGCTGATTGACCACTTTGCGAAGCGCCGCCGCCGAACCCAGGGCATCCGGGTCGGGATTGTCCTGCAGCACAATCAGCATAGTCGAGTTGTGATTGAGCATTTCGTGCAGCTGCTTGAGTTTCTTTTTCGCTTTATTCATATTCGTCGCAGGGCTACAGCCACTTTTGCCGCCTGAATAGGATGATCATGGTTGTTGCCACAATCAGGATCAGTCCCCAGAACCCATAAGGATAAGTCCACCAGGCATGCAGTTCGGGGAAGTGAACAAAATTCATTCCATAAACACTGGCAAAAAAGCTCAACGGCATAAAAATGGTCGCAATCAGCGACAACATTTTCATCTGGGCGTTCATTCGAATATTCAGGCTTGACAAATAAATTTCCAGCAGACTGGCCACGATATCGCGAAGACTTTCGATGGCGTCGATGATCTGGATTGTGTGGTCGTATACGTCCCTAAGATAGATTTTGGTCGATTCGTGGATTAGGCTGCTTTCGCTTCGCTGCATCGACGCGGTCACTTCACGCATCGGCCAGATATTTTTGCGCAGCATGGTCAGTTCGCGTTTGAATTCATGAATCCTGTTCATGGTATTCTGGTCGGGATTGGTCAGCAGCTCATCCTCGAGCAGCTCAATTTTTTCGCCGTAGGTGTCGAGAACTGCAAAATAATTATCAACGATCGCATCAATCAGGCCATACGCAAGATAATCGACACCCATCTTGCGGGTCCGTCCCTTGTTGCCGCGAAGCCGGTCGCGGACATTGTCGAATACGTCTCCTCCAATGGATTCCTGAAACGTAATCAGGCAATTGTCGCGCAGGATCATACTGACCTGTTCGCCAAACACTTCATTGTGGATGTGATCATAGCGAAACATTCGCACCACAACATACAAGTAATCGTCGTAGTCCTCCAGCTTGGGCCGCTGGCTGGGAACGACGATATCTTCAAGCACCAGAGGGTGGAGATCAAAATGCTTGCCGATTTTTTCGACGATGCTGGTATCGCTGACACCATCGATATTGATCCACGTTGTTGTCAGTGAGGTTTTGTACGCGAACGCTTCCTCGATGGTATTGATGGACTGTTCTTTGAATGTATTGGCGTCGTAGTCCATCAGCGTAATCCGTGTCGGCATGCTGGGTTTGTCGCCGGCATAGACGACGGTTCCCGGCGGCAGACCAGCCTTTTTCAGATTGCCCCCGATCAGACGCAACGGACGGATGAATTTAGTCTTTTTCCTTTTCGACATAGTCTGATTTCCCGCAATCCTGCTATTGCTGTTGCTCCGGGCTGGCAGTTACGATTTGTCGCCCATTTTTCCATTCGCAGACGGAAACGCTTCCATCCGGCGAGATTTGCAGATAGTTGTTGCGCAGCCCGACCCAGCAGCCGCTGTTATAGTACCAGCCTCCCTTGCTGCCGGCTTTGTGAGTATGGCCAGCAACCAGAATGTCGTATCCTTCGACCAATCGGTCTTTCTGATACAATGCCCAAATCCCTTTGACTTTCTCCGGATTCTGGGCAGGAGTCAGCATATCCTCGAAGCTGACGGCGGTCTGTCTGGCAGGTCCTTTTTCAAACCGGTTTAGGGACATATTCCATATCCACATAAATCCTCTGCCGATTCGAAGCAGGCTTTTTTCCGTCAGCCCGCCTGCCGACAGCAGCGGCGAGCCTTTACGATCTTCGATAATCCCCCCCAGAATGGACAAAATCCGCCCCCAGCTTGGCCTTCCATCTCGGTTGAACGGGTCCAGCTCGTGGCCATGCATAAACTTGAACTGTTTGTCGCCGATTCGTCGGGTGAAAGGCCCGCTCATCCGGTCAAAAAAGGGATGATTAAGCAGCTTGGTATTGATAAATGCCTCTAAATCCGCATCATGATTTCCGACAACATAGGTTGCTTTCATTCTGTTTAGCCGGTCTAAAAACGCCATTCGCTCAATCAGCGTCCGGCTGATATTGGCTTGCCAGAACTCGAAGAGGTCGCCGAGGACGACCATTTCTGCCCTTTGTTTCTCCACAAAATCCAGAAATAGCGAAAATTGTTGCCCCTTGTTGTCAAAGGCGAAATTATCACGCGGTCCGCCGTCGCCCATGTGCAAGTCGCTGACTACAAAAATTGTCTGTCCATTATCCACAGATAGTTCCAAGACCAAATGCTCATCCCTGATGCTGACGGCATCCAGCCGCCGCCAAAAATCACAAGGTTAGCATATCATACCCGCTTTGCCTCCACTTGACCAGACCCGAAATGCAAAAAGTTCACAGGGATGGGTTTCGAATCCACTTGCTTCGGATAAATCTTTTTGCTGCAGGTATCCGACCTGTCTACGAAAAACGAACTGTTGTCAAAACGCCCCCAAAACGGACAATTGAAAACGGAGAATTTGGGTGGAAAAATATTGATAAGAAGACAAATAACTGTAATATACCCAGATTAACCTAAGGATTGGAGAGTTTATGAAAATAAGCTTAGTGGTTTTGGTTGTTATCAGCGGGGTTTGTCTATCTGCGACTTATACGGTTTCGAAGACTGGGCCAGCGGATTTTAATTCGATTCAGGCCGCCATTGATTTTTCCTGGCATGGGGATACGGTCATCGTCAGTCCGGGGGTGTATGAGGAAGACATATTCTTTAACAGCCGGGCGATCCTGTTAACCAGTGCCGACCCCAATGACCCGAATATCATAGAAGATACCATTATCCAGGGCAGGGTGACGTTTGATTTTAATGAGGGACCAGAATCGATTCTTTCGGGGTTTACAATTACCAGCAAACAATCTGATATAGCCAAAGAATTTTCCGTCTGTACCGCAAGCGGCAACCAGGAGTTTCCTGACGTCTATGACAACATGGTTGTCTGGCAAGATACCCGAAACGGCAATACTGACATCTACGGCAAAAGTCTGACCAGCCCGGAATTTGCGATTTGTATTTCCGCTAACAACCAATCGTCACCGGCTATTTACGGCGATAGGGTTGTCTGGCAGGATCAGCGAAGTGGCAATTGGGACATTTACGGCAAGAATCTGAAAACAGGTGTGGAGTTTGTGGTGTGTGCTGCTATTGGGGATCAGACTTCCCCGGCTATTTATGACGATATGGTTGTTTGGCAAGATACCCGAAATGGTAATTCTGATATCTATTGCAAGATTTTGACGACAGGTGAGGAATTTGCGGTGTGTATCGCTGCGAATACTCAGTCTAATCCTGCGATCTATAACAATACAATGGTCTGGCAGGATTTCAGAAATGGAAATTATGACATCTACGCCCGAAATGGTACGGCCGAATCGGAGTTTCCGGTTTGCACTGTTGCTGGCGAACAATCTTTTCCAGCGATTTACGGCGACCTTGTTGTTTGGCAGGACTTTAGAAATGCGAATTATGATATTTATGGTAAGAATTTAACAACCGGACAGGAGTTTGGGATATGTATCCTAACCAGTCCTCAATACTTTCCTGCAATTGATGGTGATACGGTTGTCTGGCAGGATTATCGGAATAGCACTTCAACCAAATATGATATTTATGGCAAAAATCTGACAACTAATCAGGAATTTACGGTTTGCAGTGCTGCCAATAACCAATTTAACCCGGCGATACACAATAACACAGTTGTATGGAATGATTTACGGAATGCAAATGATATTTATGGTAGTTTCTCCGTTAGAAGCGGACAGGGTCTGATTTGTCTTAATTCAAGCCCAACTCTGATAAAAAATATCATATCAACATGGGAATACGGTATTCTTTGTATGTATTATGCATCTCCGACAATTGTACTCAACACGGTAAAGACAAATTATTTTGGAATTGTCGGCTGCGGGGGAGACATAAAAAATAACCGCATCGTCAATAATTATGATGATGGTGTGAAAAACTGTTCTGGAAGGCTTGAGAACAATCTTATTTCCTTTAATGTCGCGGTTGGCGTTCATGGTCATTTAGGAAATACGGATGACAACATTATTTATGATAATGAAATTATCGGCAATGGAACGGGCTTGCTCTCCTGTCTGGGCGGTATTTATGAGAATGTGATTTCCGTCAATGGCGGACACGGTCTTTCGGATTGCAATGGCATAATGCGAGAGAATGTGGTCTTGGGTAATAGTGGAAGCGGATTTTATTCCTGTATAGGGGAGATTTTTGACAATGCAATAACCGGCAATACCGGCGGGTTATTTTCCTGCAATGCGAATATTCACAATAATACGATTTCGGGCAACATCTCGCACGGCGTCAGCAGTGGGTCGCAGCAACTGCGGGAAAACGAGATTACGGACAATGGCGGTAGGGGTGTCAGCGGTTTTGCCGGGACAGTAAAAAATAATCTGATAGCCGGAAATAAATCCGATGGGGTGTATAGCTGTACGACTGTGGTGAACAATACCATTGCCGAGAACAAGGGCAACGCGGTGTTAAGCTGTGCGGGCGTAGTCAAGAATAATATCCTTGCCTTTAACTGGGGTTGGGGGATTTATGGAGCGGCAGGGAACCGTTATAATTGTTTTTGGCTTAATACCGGGGGCACCTTTTATGATAACTACGGCAAGACAGGGGATATGTATGCCAATCCGCTGTTTGCAGCGGCGGGAAGCTGGAACGGGAACGTGTGGACGGCGGGAGATTACAACCTGCGGTCGCAATACGGGCGGTGGGATGCGGCTGGCGGACAGTGGGTACTGGATGGTCAGACCAGCCCGTGTATCGATAAAGGTGACCCGGCGGACGGTATCGGCTATGAGCCGAATCCCAATGGCGGCAGAATCAATATCGGCTATGACGGCGGGATGACGTTTGCCAGTAAGGGCAGCAGCATAGGACCCGACCCGAATGATCCGCCGGTAGTGCCGCCGCTTTGCGTCAATAAGCCGAGTATGGATGTAACGAATGACTGCCGGGTGGATTTAGCGGATTTTGCGGTGTTCGCGGGGCAGTGGATGGCTTGCGGTCTTGAGCCGGTTGATGCGTGTGGATAAGGATGCCGGCGCCACCCACAAGCCGGGCAGGGTTAGGATTCTGTTTTTTGTATCTGTTCCAATTGCAGGCCAAAACGGTCGAGTTTTTTCTGGCCGTCATCGAATTTATTATTTGCGTTGCGTAGGTGGTTGCCCAGGGTTTTCCAGTCATCGGCGAACATAGTCCAGTCGGCATTAAGCCGCTGCAGGTTGGTGCGTATGGTTTCGGCCTGTTTTTCAATCGCCATCCCACGCAGCCCCATGACGACGGTCATCAGGTAGACATACAGCAGGTTGGGCGAGACAGCTATGACTTTTCGTGTGCGGGCATAGTCGGATAAATCCATCTTATCTT
>CAZVXR010000242.1:0-2217 GCA_964630865.1 uncultured Pirellulales bacterium
CGATTCAGGGCGGTGGAATTATTCACATCATAATCAGACCAGGACGCTGTCCGCTCACCGTCAACCGATTGAACCACAAGATCCCAGGTGTTATTCACATCCGATTTAACAAGTACTCCCGTCATCACATGCTGTTGGCCGAGATTGTCAAACACATTGATTTTAAAGGACTTGCTGTCGTTTCCGCCAACCGTGGCATAGTCGAAATAAGTGGGGATTTCAAGGCTTTCGGTGCCATCGGGATCATACGTCATTTCTGTTACTTGAGCCAGGCTGTAACCGGCAGTGCTCGTAATCACAATCTTACCTTCTGAATTAAGTGTTGCAGTACTGCTATCATACAATGCGGTAATCTGATCCAGAATATCCTGTATGGTATCGCCAGCGCCGGAAGCCGCCCCAGTCCACGTTACCGGCTGATCAGTAAAAACCGTCCCGTCTTCTTTAATTCCCGAAATAAGAAGCGTTCCCGTATCGCCTACGGCCAGAGGTGTACTGCCCCACTGGTCAAGGTTAGACATATATGTACCCGCCTGGGCAACCGCATCCCCGGAATTAACTGTAAGCGCCAGATTTGCCACAAGTTTGTTGGCCGTTGCGGCGGTACTCTCTGCCGAGGATCGCAGGTTGCCGTTCATAACCACTTCTGTAGTCGCTCTGGCTGGCATGGAACTATCCCAGGGGATATGAATGCTCGAGTCGCCGGAAGTCTGAAAACCCTCGGTTTCTCCAAAAGTACCCGTCCGCTGAACTTTAAAGCCCGTTGACGGATCAACCAGCGTATTGTTGGCATCCACAGCAAACGATCCGATACGCGTAAACACATCCTGCCTGCCGTCGTTGAGAACAAAATATCCGGAGCCGTCAATCGCCACGTCAAGGTCCTGGCCGGTACTGACAATACTGCCCTGGCTCATATCGCGATTGATCGCAGCAACGGAAACACCGCTGCCCATCTGCTGAGGATTAACGCCGCCCAATGCCCCGGCAGGACCGCCGGCCTGACGCATGGTCTGGCTCAGCAATTCGGCAAAGGTTACCGAACTGCCTTTAAACCCGACGGTATTAACATTGGCCAGATTGTTACCCGCGACATCCAGCATCGTTTGAAACGCCTTTAAACCGGACACCCCGGAAGTCAATGCAGAACCCATAGTGGAACTCCTTAATATAGTCTATTTTTATGCCTGAATACCTTGAATTTGAGAAACTTGTATTTTATAGTCTTTGGCGGACGATCCGCTGCCGGAATGCACACTCAAAACAGGTTTATTGTTTTCAAATGTCAACTTTTTGACCTGACCTTCAACCAGAGAACCATTGCTTGTATCATAAAAGCTGACGGTCTTGCCCAAAAAAGACTTGGCATAGTCCAACTGAGCCATCCAAATCGCCCCCTCAAAGTTCGTATTCATGGTGTTCATTGTCTTGTTGATCGTTTCAAGGTTGCCATTCATTCCCTCGGTTAGCTCCAACTGCGAAAACTGCGCAAGCTGGGAGGCCATCTGCTTATTGTCCATCGGCTCGAGCGGATTCTGATTGCGAAGCTCTGTAACCAGCAGATTCATAAAGTCCATTTTTTGCGACGCCGCTGATGCGATCTCTGTACTCATTGAAAACCTCACTATTTTTGCTTTATTTCAGTATAGGCATACCACGCCAAACCGAGAATTTGCAATTATCGTGCCACGGGCATCAAAATAATGGCAACATGAGACATAAATCATTTAAAAAAATAAAGTTACAGCATATTCAGAAAGATGTCATGGAAATCTAATGGCGCATAATTGTCTGGCCGGATGGATAATAATTGTCCTGACCCGGAAAAATTTACCCCCTGAATCAATTTCGCACAGAATCTCTGATTTTACGGATAGCACCCCCCTGCCTACCGTAATTCGCCGGGAGAGCACTACACGAGGTTCTCTGTCTATCCCATCTTTTGGGAAAAATAAATTGAAATTTCACACACACCTTTTACAATAGCACAAAATTATCAACTTATTCGAAAAGGTGCTTTATGAATCGACGTCGCTTTATAGCAACCAGCAGCGCCGCGGGCACAGCGTTATCGACATCTCTTTCCGGTTCATTGGCTTCAACAGAAAAATCCCCTTCCGCAACACCCTTTAAGCTACTAATCAGTACATAGTATAGGCTACACTCTTAGCATGAAAAAAAGAACTGACCAGTTTTGGCGAATTTTTGATGGCGGCC